>JANXAX010000253.1 GCA_025062175.1 Anaerolineae bacterium
CTATGTCGGGGCAACGGAACAGGCAGACCTGGTGGCGTGACCCTACAAAACGGCTGGAACATCTTGGCATCCTTCGGTCTGTCGCCGAGCTTATTGCTCGGCGGTGACCGCACCCGCCTGGTCTTCGACCCCATCGTGGCGGTGCTCTTCTGGCTGGGCGTCGTCATTGCGCTGCGCAACGGGAAGCACCCTATTTATCCCCTGTTGCTGGTGTGGTGGAGTGTCGCACTGCTTCCCTTCCTTTTCTCCGTGCAGAACAACATATGGGTGTTCGACTTAATGCGCCGTGGGGTCAATGCCCAGCCCGTCAGTTTCATTTTCCCGGCGCTGACGTTGTTGACCGGCGCCCGCTGGCTGTGGACACGCCGGCATCCGTTCCTGCGCTTGACAACCCTCCTCGGGGCGACGGGCGTCGTGCTCTTCTCCGGAATGCAATCTTTCACTTTCTACGCGACCTGGATCAAAAGTCCAGCAGGGCAGCGGCTCTTTTCCGCGCAAGGCATTGAGCTGGCCAGATGGCTGACCGAGCACAGCGATCCCCAGACCGCTTATTTGCTGCCGGTGCGCCCGCACACCAGTCCCACGACACGACCAGAGCTCTTCTCGGTGCGCACCTATTATGAAGGTCAGGCGACCATCGCCTATCCAGCTCTGGAAGAAGCCACGCTGCGTGTCCTTCTCGAACAGTTGGTACATCACCATCTATGGGTGAAGGTGCTCCTTCCGGAACATGGGGAGCTTGACCCCAAGGGGTTGCTCGACTTCTTGCTCGAGCAATACGGGACACAAATGGGTGAGGAGTGGGCCTACGGCTTTGCCGTGCGAACATATCGGCTGCGTCCCGCAACCGAGGCGCAGGCATTCAATGCGACACACCTTACACTTGATATCGAGTTCGGTGAACGCTTGCAGCTGGTGGACTGTCTCGTGACTCAACCACGTCTCCCTGCCGGACAACCGCTCTGGGTGAGGGCGGTGTGGATGATTCGGGAGCCCACGGACGAGGATTACGGCAGTCAGCTGGCGTTGGTCGATAGCAACGGCTACACGGTCACCCGAACCGACCGAATGTTGTTAGATAATGATTTCTTCCGGACGACGGCGCACTGGCCGCCGGGTAAGTCCGCCGCTGCGTACTACCGTCTGGCGGTTCCCGCGGAAACCCCTCCTGGTACGTACCACCTACGCATCGTGGCCTATAATGCTAATGGTGAAAGGTTGGCGCCGGCGCGCGGCGGGCAGGCAGATCTGGCATTGCCGTTGACAGAGGTCGAAATCTTGCCCGCCCCGCTTCCCGGCGTGACAGAGGCTCCGGATGCCCGTTATGCTATGGCCACGGCAGTGACCTCTTCACTCTACCTGGTGGGGGCCGAGGTTTCCTCCACCCATGCACGACCGGGTGATCGGTTGCAGGTGACGCTGACGTGGCAGGCGCGTGCGACCATGAATGAGGATTTCTACCTGAGCTTGGGGGTCATCCGGCAAGGAACGGGCAACGTATACGGCTTAACTTCGCCGCGGCCTTTGGTCTCGCCGCGCTACCCCACCTCGCTCTGGCGGCCTGGCGAGACTCTGCGGGTGCACTATCCTTTTCTCCTTCCAGCCAACCTCGAATCCGACGAATATGTTTTAGGTCTGCGCCTGTTCACTTCTTCCGCTCAGCGTGTGATCTCGGAACTCGCCCTGCAACGACTGAATGTTGAGGCGCGTCCGCATCGTTTCACCGTTCCCTCTGTGGATCAACCTACCCAGTTGCGTTTTGGGGAGAGTATCCGCTTGTTGGGATATGACCACCCGATCGTTCGCGTGGCGGAGCGTGAAATCTTCGTGCGTCTATACTGGCAAACGTCAGCACCCATCGAGGATTCCTATATCGTGTTTCTGCATCTGGTGGACAGTGCGAATGCCATCGTCGCGCAGATCGACACACTTCCGGGCAACGGTGATGCTCCGACGACCGGCTGGGTGGTGGGCGAAGTCATAGCGGATACGCTACGGATGCCATTGCCGGCGACGCTCTCCGCCGGACGCTACCGGCTCGTCCTGGGGATGTATCATAGCGTGAGCGGAATCCGTCTGCCAATTTACGGTCCTTCCAGGATAGGGGATTCGTTCGTGCTCGAAGAGATTGACATTTACGGACTGGAGAGCGGTGAGCACATCCAGTAGACTAACCCGCAATCTCCTCATCCTGGCCGGCTGCGTGCTGGCCACGCTGCTGCTGACCTACCCCCTGTTGGTCCATCCGGCCACGATGGTGCCCGATCCCGGCGATCCCCTGTTGAGCGCCTGGCGACTGCACTGGGTGGGCCATACCCTCCTCACCGGCCCCGAAGCATGGCTGCGTCTGTTCGACGCCAACATTTTCTACCCCTATCCGCTGACGCTGGCCTACAGCGAGCACTTTCTGGGCGAGGCGCTCATCGGCCTGCCTCTGCTATGGATTACCGACAGCCATCTGGTAGGACTAAACCTCTCGGTGATACTCTCCTTCATCCTGACCGCCTATGCCACCTATCTATTCATTACCGACTGGTCGCGCAGCCGTCTCGCCGGCCTGATCGCCGCTTTCCTGCTCACCTTCTCACCGTTTCGCTTCGGGCACATCTCCCAGCTAGAGTTGCTAGTGACGCAGTGGATGCCGCTGACCATGTTGGCGCTGCGCTGGCTGGTCTGTCGCCAGGATACTGTCACACCCCCATCCCGCCGTTGGGTTGCATTGGGCCTGTGCCTGCTCTTCCTGAACCTGCAAACGCTTTCCAGCTTCTACTACACCGTCTATCTGCTGTTAGCCGGTGCTGTCCTGGTATTGATCTGCATCCTGACGCGCCAGGTACATTGGCGCTGGGGGCTGCTGCGCGATCTGGCCATCCTGGTTGTGGTTACTGCCGGAATCAACTGGCCGATCTGGAGCAAATATCTGGAGTTCAGCCAGCTGATGGGCGCCATTCGCGCTCCTGGTGAGGTGCGCATGTACAGCGCGGCCCTGACAGACTACCTCACCACCATTCCGCATAACCGGCTATACGGTTGGACTTTCGGCCAATGGCAGGCACCCGATCGCCAGTTCCAACCGCTGGCGCCGAGTGGCATCGCGGGGTTTCTGTTAGGGATCAGCGGCTTGATCGTGCTTTTGAGACGGGCGTCGTGGAAGGCGGATCGAAAGGCGCTGGGTCTGTACTTGGCAGCGATGACCCTGCTCGGTTTTATGCTCTCCCTGGGCACGAACGAAGCGGCGCTGGGCAGTGCCCTGGCGCCCTGGTTGTCCCACTTGTTGCCCTATCGGTGGTTGTATGAATACGCCCCTGGCTTCACCGGCATGCGGGTGCCGGCGCGCGCCGCGGTGCTGGTGGCGTTGGGCCTGGCCGGCCTGGCCGGTGTGGGCGGCGCATGGCTAGTGCGGCGTCTGCTTATGCGCCCCCACCTGTCCCTCAGGCAGCGCCTGCTGCGTGGCACTTTGCCAGCGCTGCTCGCCCTGGCAGGAGTAGCGGAGTATTGGTCGGTGCCGCTGAGCGGACCAGAACTGCCCGCCGGGGGGACGCCGCCGGAAGTGTACACCTGGCTGCGCCACACTGCAACGGACACGGCCGTGTTGGAATTGCCCCAGCACGGCCATGCCGATTTCGCGTATGAATATTACTCCACCTATCACTGGCGGCGACTGGTCAATGGCGCAACCGGCTATACACCACCAGCACACCGCGAAATGCGCACTTGGTTCAAGATCTTTCCGGACTGGCGCAGTGTGGACGCCATTCAGCAGCTGGGCGTGGACTATGTCATCCTGCATGCTGACCGCTTTGATCCAAAGTCTTGGGAGCATCTCCAGGCGCAACTGCCGTGGTTTCTCCCTGCTTTCGACGCGCTATATGATATTGGCATGAGCCGGGTACTGCACGTAACAGAGCCGCAATGCCGTCCCGACCACAAGTATGTGACCGCCGAGCTGACGATCTCCACGCAGGAACGCACTGCCAGCGCCATAGTGACGGTCCACAATGACAGCGCAGCCAGCTTCGTCGCCGATGTCACGCGCCCCAGCCAGCTGACCCTCGATGGTCGAGTTGTCGCATCGTTCTTGGAGCCGCTGGTGGTGCCGCCCGGCGAGCATCGCAGTGTCACGATCCCCTTGCGCCGTGACATAGCTCGTCCGGGCCGTTGGGAGGCCCATCTCACCACGCTGGGACGCACCATAGTCGCCGGGGAGCCATCCGCACCGACGACTGCACCATCTACCGAAGCATTGCCTGCCTTTCCGCTGGAGCTCCAATTCCGCGGTGGCGCGCGTCTACGG
>JANXAX010000254.1 GCA_025062175.1 Anaerolineae bacterium
ATGATCGGACATCACCCTCAAAACTGATCTCGAGGCGACTGAGGTATCTCAGCCAAGCGATGATATAGGGCAAACTCTCACCGAAAGGGTGTGTATATATGGCGAAACCGCTTAACTTTCAGCAAATTATCATGAAGCTGCAACAGTATTGGGCGGATCATGGCTGCCTGATATGGTTTCCTTATAGCGAGAAGGTGGGTGCTGGCACGGCGAACACGGCGACCACGCTGCGCGCGCTTGGTCCGGAGCCGTGGAATGTGGCTTACGTCGAACCCTCCTTCCGTCCCGACGATGGGCGCTATGCAGAAAACCCCAACCGGATGCAGATGCATACCCAGTTCCAGGTCATTCTCAAGCCAGATCCCGGCAATCCCCAGGAGCTGTATCTGGAAAGCCTTTATGCGTTAGGCATCAACCCTGAGGAACACGACATCCGTTTTGTGGAGGACAATTGGGAAAGTCCCGCCCTGGGCGCCTGGGGATTGGGCTGGGAGGTCTGGCTTGATGGTTTGGAAATCACCCAATACACCTATTTCCAACAGTTCGGCGGATTCGATACAGATCCAGTCGCCGTGGAGCTGACCTACGGTTTGGAACGCATTGCGCTCTACCTGCAGGGGGTGAACTCGGTCTGGGAAATTGACTGGGATGGTGAACACACCTACGGTGATATTTTACGCCGTCAGGAGGTTGAATACTGCACCTACAACTTTGAGGTGGCCGATGTCGCGCGTATGGTGCAGAGCTATAACCTGTTCGAGCAGGAAGCTAAAGAATGCCTGGCACGTGGATTGGTCGTCCCAGCGCATGACTATGTGTTGCGTTGCTCGCACACATTCAACATTCTGGATGCCCGTGGCGCCATCGGTGTCACCGAACGGGCTCGCTACTTTGCTCGCATGCGGGAGCTGTCGAGACAGGTCGCCGCGGCGTTCATCCAACAGCGCGCGCGAGCCGGCCATCCTTTTCTGAAATCGTCGGAGCGTCCTGGCGTGTCTGCGAGCCCACCTCCGATCCCACAACCGACCCAGCCGCTTCCCTTCTTGCTCGAGATCGGCACCGAGGAGCTACCTGCGCAAGACCTGAGCGCGGCACTCGCTCAGCTGCGCGAAGAGGTGCCAGCGCTGCTAGAGCGGCTACGGTTGAAGCATGGAACAGTGCGAGTGATGGGCACCCCACGCCGATTGGTCGTGTTAGTCGATGCGCTGGCTGAGCGCCAGCAGGATGAGGAACAGCTGGTCAAGGGACCACCCGCGCATGCTGCCTATGACGCAGAGGGGAAGCCCACCCGCGCGGCTGAGGGATTCGCCCGCAACCAACAAGTCTCGGTGGCGGACTTGCAAGTGCGCGAAGTAGAAGGGGGTCGTTATGTCTTCGCCGTGCGGCGCATTCCAGGCCGCTCGGCAGGCGAAGTGCTCAGCGCGGCATTGCCCGAGCTGATTGCCAGCCTCAAGTTCGAGAAGAGTATGCGTTGGTTGCCCTCGGCGCGCGCGGGCGGCGAAGGCCCAAGCGTGAGCTTCAGCCGGCCGATCCGCTGGTTGGTATGCTTGCTGGGCAAGGACGTGATACCGTTCCGCTATGCGGGTGTGGATAGCGGACGCATCAGCCGTGGGTCACGTCCTGCAAACAGCCCCCCCATCGAAATTCCCTGTGCAGCAGATTATCTCACCACTATAGCGGCATATGGCATCCAGGTAGACGACGCAGAGCGGCGTATCTCGATTCGTGAGCAAGCCATACGACTGGCAGCCGAGGTGGGGGGATATGTGCCAGACGATCCGGACCTACTCGAGGAAGTGGCCAACCTGGTGGAACAACCTACCGCGCTGCGCGGCACGTTCGACACGCGTTACCTGGCACTGCCCGCGCCAGTGTTGATCACCGTGATGAAAAAGTACCAGCGCTACTTCCCAGTGATGAACCAGGCAGGCCAGCTGATGCCCTATTTTATTGCGGTGCGCAATGGTGATACCCGGAATCTGGACACCGTGCGGCGAGGTTACGAAAACGTGCTGCGTGCGCGCTACGACGATGCCGAGTTCTTCTTCAAGGCGGACAGTGTCCAGCCGCTGGAGAGCTTCTTGCCACGCTTGGACACGCTGCTGTTCCAGGAGCAACTAGGCTCGATGTTGGATAAGACCAAGCGCCTTGAACAACTGGCCCCCCTCCTCGGCGAGCAGCTGGGGCTATCGCCCGAGGAAATGGCGACGTTGCGCCGGGCGGCTCATCTCTGCAAGGCGGATCTGGCCACCCAGATGGTGATCGAGCACACAAGCTTACAAGGGGTGATGGGGCGCGAGTATGCGCTCCGTTCTGGCGAGAGCGAGGCGGTCGCCACGGCCATCTTCGAGCATTATTTGCCGCGCTTTGCCGGTGACATTCTACCACGTACACGTCCCGGCCTGGTGCTGGGGATAGCGAACCGCCTGGACAGCTTAGCCGGTCTGTTTCTCGTCGGTCTGGCGCCCAGCGGCTCCGCCGACCCTTACGGTTTGCGGCGTGATGCGCTGGGACTGGTGAGTGTGCTGCTCGAGCACAACATCGACTTCTCAGTAGTGCAGGGGCTCCAGACCGCGGCCCAGTTCCTGCCGGATATTCCCACGATCCCAAGCATCGAGGAGCGACGAGCTGCGTTGGCTGCCTGTGCAGAGTTCGTGCGACGTCGCCTGGAAACGCTGTTGCGTGAAAAGGGGTTGCGCCATGATGTGGTACAGGCTGCACTGGCCGAACAGGGAGACAATCCGGTGCGTTGCCTGGCTGCGGCACAAACCTTGCAGCGCTGGGTGGAACGTCCGGACTGGGAGCGCATCTTGGTGGCCTATGCCCGCTGCAAACGCATCGTGCGCCCCCTCTGGGAGGAAGTGCGCACTTATCGTCTTGACCCCGCGGCGCTTGATCCAGACAGCCTGGCGCTCTGGCAAAAGATCCGCGAAGCAACAGCGCCGTTCGCCCAAGACCGCCGCGACGTAGATGCCGTGCTGAACGCGCTCGCCCAGCTGACCGACGCCATCAACCTTTTCTTCGAAAAAGTGCTGGTGATGGCCGAGGATGAAGCGACGCGGCGCAATCGCCTAGCATTGGTTTACACCATCGCGACTTTGCCCGATGGGTTGGTGGATCTCAGCCAGCTGATGGGTTTCTGAACAGCTGCCAGTTCAGCGGAGCATCACGCCCCATTTTCACTCTTTGCTGACCTTGATGATGGTGTCCTTGGGCAATGCCAGCCCAGCCGCCACCTCCACCGCCTTGAGAATGCCCGCCGGCACCGGGCAGGCAGAATGGGTGAGGAACTTGGCTGCCAACTGATAGGTCAGAGGACCTTCACCACGAAAGGTGAATTCACGGAGTGCATCGACCTCAGTCAATTCCTGAGCAAGGCGTTGACACGCTTTGCACTCGCTGGTGATCTTCAAATGAACGCGATGATGGTCTCCCGCGTCTGCTGTCGCCTCGACAACGGTTACAAACCCACATACACCCGAATGGATCTCTGCGCGTGCCATACTAGACAACCTCCCACAAAACTAGTCACCGTTCAGTTTATCCCACTGCCCCTTCCCAATTGTTACCCGAGACCGCAAACAAAAAAAGCGCCACCACGCTGCAATGTAGTTTCCAGGAAGTGTGGCGCTTGGGTGAACTCCTCTGACTAAGACTTTATGCAGCCTTGCGTCTTACGCGCACGATGGGCGACCGCACCGGACGGATACCGTAGTAAATCTGGTGGCCTGCCAGAGTGCGCAAGATCGTCGATGCCGGGCGATGACGCAGCTGCTCATGGAGCTCCACAGGTGTAAGGGGCTTGTTGTCATGCGCTACGAAGGTCAGAAACACAGCATACGTCAACGGTGTCTCGGGCGTAATATAGTCGGAACGCTGGCTGCAACAGCTGCGAATTGTTTCCCATAAGACGGGCAGGCGCCTTACCTCGCCGCTGTAGGGATCTACCCAGTCGATCCGCTCCACATCGCCTTCGCGGTACTTCTGCTTGCACTCCGAACACAAGCGCGAAACCAGATAGGTATCCAGACTTCTGCCCTGTTCCTGCCACCAGTCGAAGTCAATGTGAAATTTGGTGTCGATAGTTGGCTTGATATATTCACCCATCCGCAGTCAATCCTGACCAGATTGATGTCACGTCTGTCACGCCCTGCTGGCGTCGTATGTCCAATATCCGTGTCCCATTGGGACAAAGCATTCGTTACGCATCAGCTCCTGGAAAATCGGCCCTGGCGGACAACGTCGCACTACGTTTACGGCGCTGTAAAGC
>JANXAX010000255.1 GCA_025062175.1 Anaerolineae bacterium
ATGCTGGGGTGATACCTCGCTGCAGCAGCTGGCACAGCACTATCTCGGCGGGCGTCAGCTGGCGCATCACGCCCTGGAAGATGCTCTCCTCCAGGCGGAACTGTTCCGCAAGCTCTTGGCCGCGTCGCGCGCCCATCGCCACGGGCAGGCACGCTCATCTTGAAAGTTGAAAAGGAGAATATCCCCATGGAAGATCAGAACAACCAGGCCCCGGCGGCCGATCTGCGCTGCATCCTGGAATCGGCCCAACGGCTGGGCGTCGAGATGGACGAGGAGGAAGCGTTGCAGTGGCTGACGGCCATCGCCGCTTCGCGTGCCGCGCTCGGGCAGGTGGTGGTGGATCCCAGCAGCGGTGTCTTCGGACATCGTGTCAGCATGCTGGACTTCGACTCGGCGGACCTCGCTTACTTCCGTCAGGTGGGGCGGCTGGTCGAGTTCGCCGATGAGCCACCCTTTGTCGAGACCGCCCTGGCGCTCTCCGGCTCGGCCGCCCAGTCACGTATCCAGACCCACCCCGGCGATCTCGACTACTTCGAGCGCGTCAACATCAAGGCGGCGACGCGCGAGGAGGCATGTCGCATCCTCTCCCGGCTGATGCGCGATAAAGCGCTGAACACCATATCCGGGGAGACATACCGCCTGATCGAAGCGAAGTTCGGCAACTATCCGTGCGATGTTGTACGGGACGAACGCCTGATGAAGAAGGGTGTGCCGATCGCGTGGAAGCCGGAAGAAATCCGCGACGGGAAGATCACCGCCACGCAGCCGGACGGCACACCAGTGACCATCACCTGGGAGGAGGTCTCCGCCGATCCGGGCTGGTGCAAGCTCGACTGGGTGGTCGCCGACCCGGTGCGCGCCAGCGTCGCCAACGCCAGCAACATGCTGGACGTGACCTGGGAGTCGCCCGACGGCACGATCACCCCGTTGGACGGCTATCTCGACCCCTATTTCCAGGAGGTCTACCTCGAGGCCGATTCGATCCCCATCTTCTCCAAGCTGGTGCGCCATATGAGCAACGACGCCCTCGACAATTACGTCGCTCAGCTGGAGCGCGAGGTGGCGAAATATCTCACCAAGGACGTCAACTACGGCAAAGCGGCAAAACGCATGTACAACATCTTTCGGCTGACCGGACGGTATCAGGAGGCTGCCTACTTGCGCGAGCTGTTCGACGAGCCCGCGGCGATGTTATACCAGGTGTGGGCGCTGATCCGCACCGTGGAAGAGGCGAGCATGCCGGGTGCGACCATCGCGCTGGATGCTGTGCTCGCCCAGACGGATGAGCTCATCCTGGCCGTCACGCGTGCGCTGGAGGGTGAGAAAGAGGTGGAAATCGTGCGTTATCTGCTGCGCCTGCGCGACAGCGTCGCCGCATATGGGAAGCGTGGTGCGGAATTCTCCCAGGTGGAAGCGGCGCGCCAGGAGGTGATCAACCTGGTCAACAACTTCTTCTACGAGAAGCTCACCGCCATTCCGGCGATCCGGGCTTACATGGAAGAGCGGATGCAGACGGCGCTTTAGAGCAGGCCTGAATCGCATCCGGGCATACCGCTCCCTGACGGTCGCGGCTCGGATGGTTATCCTGGTGTGGGTGGTAGCAAGCTAGAGCGATTGAAATCGCTGCTCAAGGGCCTGCGGCCAGTCGTCCGCCTGCGCGGACGGCGAGAGGGAGCGTGCCCGCAGTAGACGCACAGTGGCACGTCTGCCAGGTGTGACTTCAGTTGCCAGCCTTTTATGGGTTGCTTCAATTCGCCCCCAAGTTGAAATGCGCCCACTGTAGGAACCCCTTGCATTCCGAGCTAAAATATGCTATAAAACTGACAGATATCCCCCGATTCGGATGGAAACGCCCTGGGAACGCACAGATATCGGCTGCATCGCTGGCATTCTATGCTAGAGATGGATTTGTATACGTGCGTGAGGTCACGTTGCTCAATGTAAAGTGGTAATACCCGTATGCTGCGCCATCGCTCCCAATCCCATACCCTGCAGGTGTTTGACATTTGGCCCAACGTTCTCATCGGACTGAGCAGTCGTTTCCCCTTAAATGTTGCAGCGTATTCGTACAACTTGGTCATCCTGTGTCCTCCGGCTTCAATTCCACCGGGTAAGAGGCGATTACTGCTAAGCCGATCTGCTGATAGTGACTCTTGAGGAGGGAATCACGATGTCACGTAGTCTATCGCATATCCTCGTTGCCGTGGTGATACTGGTTCTGGCGGCCGGTGTGTTGCCAGCTCAGGCGCATACCGACCAGTGGGTGGCTGGCAGTGCGGATGCACACACAGCTGCAGCTTACGGAAGCCTGCCGTTGTTGTTCGTTGAAAATCGCGGCCAGGTGGCTGAGGCAGTGCGCTACTACCTGCTGGGCGGCGAGCGTACGGTCTACCTGACCGAGGATGCCATCTGGGTGACCGTGCGGCAAGCCACTACCCGGGTGCCGCAGGAGCGCGCTCCCTGGCGCGTGGAGAAAATGGGGAAGGGTGTGTACAGCACGACAGATGTAGAAAGCCGCGCTGTGGCGCTGCGGCTCAGCTTTCCCGGTGCCAATCCCGACGTGCGCCTGGAACCGCTGGAAGCGCTGGAGACGCGCGTATCCTATTTCATCGGGAACGACCCGAGCAAATGGCACACCGATGTGCCGGTCTGGGGTGGGGTGCGCTATGCGGAGTTGTATCCCGGCATTGATCTGGAGGTGTCCGGCCACGGCGGGATGTGGACATGGCAGGTGCACACGCGACCGGGTGCCGATCTGAGCGCAGTGCAGTTGCGGGTGGAAGGGGCAGAGCGCCTGGCGTTAGAGGGTGATCACCTGTGGGTGACCACGGCGCTGGGGACATTCCGTTTGCCGCTGCTGATGCTGGACGAGGCCGTCGTGCCTCTGGCCAGGGTGGAGGGGACGATAGTGCGGGCGCCGTTTGCCACGCCGGGCGCGGGTGCAGCGGCCATCCCGGCTGCTGACCGGCCGGGGGACTTGCTGTATGGTACTTTCTTGGGAGGTGGTGGTGAGGACTGGGGCCTTGACATCGCGGTAGACAATAGCGGCAGTGCTTACATCACTGGCTATACCCGGTCTTCCGACTTCCCGACTACACCTGGGAGCTACGACTCCGGACTCAATGATGAGGATGTCTTTGTAGTCAAGCTGAGTGCGAGTGGCACAAGTTTGGAATACGCTACTTTCTTGGGTGGTAGCGCTGGTGAGGTAGGCAAAGGCATCGCCGTAGATGCGGATGGCAACGCCTATATTATGGGGCATACCGACTCGTCCAATTTCCCGACGACTCCAGGTAGTTTTGACCGCGAGCTCGCCGGCTCTTACGACGCTCGGGACGCTTTTGTGGCCAAACTGAACGCCAACGGCACAACATTGCTCTATTCCACTTATCTGGGTGGCAGTGGCTTTGAAGATGCGCTGGACTTTGGGGACATCGCGATAGACGGGAGTGGCTACGCCTACGTTATAGGCCTAAGTAATTCCTACTACGACTTTCCGACAACTCCGGGAAGCTTCGATCGTACCCCGTACAGCTCTGACACCTTCGTAGTCAAACTGAATCCCCAAGGAAGCAACTTAATCTATTCCACATTCTTAGGCGGCAACGGGAATTGCGAAGGTGCCGGCATCGCGGTGGATAGTTCTGGCAATGCTTACGTCACCGGCCGAACCTACTCGGCCAACTTTCCAACGACTCCGGGAAGCCTCGATCGCGTTTTCGATGGTGGTGAAGACGGGTTTGTGGTCAAATTGAATGCGAATGGTAGCAATCTGATCTATGCCACTTTCCTGGGTGGTGGTAGTATGGATGAAGGTTGGGACATCGCCGTAGATAGCGGTGGCAAAGCCTATGTTACCGGCCGGACCTGGTCATCCGACTTTCCGAAGACCACGGGGAGCTATGACCCTAGTCATAACTATGGCGACGGAGATGCCTTCGTGGTCAAGCTTAACGCCAGTGGTAGCGGACTGGAGTATGGTACCTTCTTGGGCGGTGGGGAATTAGACGGCAGCTACGGTATCGCTGTGGATAGTAACGGCAATGCTTACGTCACTGGGGTGACTAATTCGTCCAACTTTCCGGCGACGATTGGACCGGGCTATGATAACAGCTTTAACGGTGGTCTGTCTGATGTTTTCGTGGCCAAATTGAGTGCAGATGGCAGAACATTAATGTATGCAACCTACATGGGCACTGGCGGCCGAGATGTGGGCGAACGTATCGCCATAGATAGCACCGGCAA
>JANXAX010000256.1 GCA_025062175.1 Anaerolineae bacterium
ATTGACCATAGATTGGCGTCGTATCGTGGGATTTTGGAAATCTCGCATCAACCACATCAAAGTTATCGGGATGAATAGCCCAGGTAGCAAACGCGCCGCTAGGTAGGTATATTGGCTCAAGCCCAGCAATAATCCACTCAGTATCAGACATCTCCGACTATACTGCAGGTTACGTTGCGACCACTGATGAGCGCGTCCGACGAGCCACAAAATTGTTAGTAACAGCGGTAATACCGAAATAGCGCGCAGTGCTTGTCGACTGAAGAAAAGGTGCCAATAACAGACTGCCATGCCGATTGCCGCCAAGCAACCCATGAGCGTTCGCGTCGACCGGCTTGACGATGGCACCATCATTATGGCTAATTGGCGACCCACGATATAGGTGAGAGGAACAGTAAGAGTCCCGACCGATGCAGAGGCGAAGCGCAATCCAAAGACAGAAACACCGACTAGATGCAAGAGCAGACCTTGCCAGTAGAGAAACAAAGTCTCGCGACCAAAGTTGTTCTGCAGAAACGGGGTCAGCCAGCCTTCCCGCACCAACCGCAAAGCATCCAGCCCATCGATGCTCTCATCCAAGCTGAGCTCCAGGGGCAGGTCGTTCAGGCGGATGACCCGCAATGCAAAGGCCACCCAGACCAAGAAAACCACGAACCAGAGGGGAGATATGCACGGGAATGTTTTGTCGCGCGTATTAGCCACAGGATAACTCCTCAGTCTCTCGGCTCACTCGTCGCCTTGGCTGGGAGGTGTAGTGTGGTCAGACGAATCGCGTTCTGTGGTGGTTGCAACGCAGCTGGGTCTTCAACAGCCAGCCGCCGGCCGGTAACGGGGTCATACAGACCAACTAGGAGATCATATCGGCCAGGGGGCAGCTCAGCCGGCAGCGGCACTGTTACCGCGTCGCGGACCACGTCGCCCACGTCCCATAGCGAGGTGGGGTAAGCGCCATTCGCCGGCGGGCGGTCCACCTGCGCTACGATCTCGGCAGTCCCCATCTTCGTCAGGTGGACGAAGGTGGTATAATCGGTCGGCAATGAAGCGTCGCAACGCCAGTAGAGCACAACCTCTAGATGGGTTGGTCGCATGGTGAGGTCATAGCCGACGAGGGTAACCGACCCACCCAAATTATCGGCGCGCGAGTGCTCGGGAGAAAGTGTGCCGTTGACGATCGTACCCAGTGGTGCACCGCCTACCTTGACAGCGGTCAGGGTGACGCTATTGGCATTCAGTGGTTTGCCCGCCGCATCGACCCGCCATACTGGGCGAATCTGCCCCTGCAGAACTTGGTAAAGGCCCACGTCGAGATGGTAAACTCCAGGGGGTGCCGTTGCATCGACTGGTATCAGATAGTCATCCCGCACCACCTCGCCGGCAGTCCATAAGGCGGTGCTGTAGTAATCTCGGGGAATGCGATCACGACCGCCCCACTGCCGTAAATCGGCGCCCAGCAGGTGGTTAAAGACGATATAGTGTCGCTGCACGTCTCGTTCGGCCCGCCAGTAAAGTGTGATAGACAGTGCACCACCCGGTTGTACTTTGCGCTCTGGAAGGTCATACCCTAGCAGCGTGATTTCACCGCCGAAGTTTGCGTTTACTACGTGTTGCATAGGGGGTATGGCAAAGTTGCGTTGCCGCAGGCGCACCTCCAAAACTGGTGCGCTGGTGAAGGACTGATCCCCACTGCGCAGCCGCACACGATAGCGACCGGCAGACCAACGTGCGCCGACCAGGAATGTGTAGACATTGCCCGTTTGACACAGTGCTGCCTCTTCGACCTCATTTGGTCCTACCAGTGTTACAGTATAGGGCTTTTCCTTTGAAGGCTGGGCATGGACGCTCACTTGAATAGTGGCACGATAGCGAAAAACGAGCGGGAGATGATTCGCCTGCCCCGCTTGCCAGACGTTGAACGTGCCGTTGCGCCCATCGGGCAGCTGCCAGGCGTGTCGGCCCACCGGCGTCGACACGTTCGGCAACGTCAGGGTGGTCAGGCAGTGACCTCCATCCGAGGTCAATTCCGGATGAGCAATCGCTGTGATAGGTAGTAGACGCAGGCACAAACGGTATGTGCCGGCACGCAAGCCGGTCACCACCAGCCATATTTCATCGCGTATCATCTCGCCTGGCCGCCAGGCACGCGCGGGATAACGTCCCTCTGCAGGATATCCCAACCACCGCGCATAGATATTTCCATCCTCACCTAGCAAGAACACGTCGTTCAGGAAATCTTTGGATGAATCACTCGTGCTGTGCCAGGTGAGTGTCACTGGCAGAGCACCTGATGCACTGAGCGGATGCACTTCATAACCAAGCAGCTCAACCGCATCACTTAGTGGGAGATAGGTCGGATTGGCCACTTGTCCTGCAGCGCTGGTATTGGTACGCACCGGAAGCGGTTCGGGAAATGTGGGCATTATCAGACCGCAGAAATTGATCAGGCCTATGACTAGAAGTACACCGGCTGCAATCAGCAATGCCGAAAGACGCTTCTTTTGTGAAAACCATGTAGTTAGGCCTGCTGCCAATAATAACCCCACTGGCACGGCTGCCGGGAAGAGAATATGTCGTCCTTGGGCTGATTCGTTAATGTTACCGCTGAGATAGTAACGCAACACGGGAAATGGCACGAGCAGAGCTATGTGTAGTGCGAGCACCATAAAGGGCCATTTGAGCGCTTGCTCTTCCACCGTGAGAGCATAAGTTTTCCGATTGAGCATTCGGCGCAACAGACCAGTTACCACCACGATGAGTAGCAGAATCATCGTCGCGATAAGCACCAGACCCACAATGCTGTCGGAAGGAGCGCCGGGCAGCCAGAACGAGACCACAATTTGGGTGAGCCACTCAGACCAGCTGAGCGGAAGGAGGAGGGCGTTTGTGTGGATCGCGCCGAGCCATAATACTACCCGCCGTGCGCTGATGTCTGCTCGCTCGGCAAGCGCAGCGACTATGCCCGGAATGAGTCCCATCTCCCCAATACGGTTGAAGTGAGCGATGCGAAAACCGAACCACCATGCAGACACAAGAATGACCGCAATGCAGCACACGACAAACCGTCCTAATGCAGCTCGCCGAGAGAGACCAGCTCGACGTGAGGAAAGAATCAACCAGAAGGGGACGGTAAATAGCACCAAGGCCATGCTATATTTAGTTGTGAGAGATAGACCCAGACAAATGCCGCCAGCGATCCAGGGGCACCAGCGATGAGGTGCTTGCCAAGCCTTGATGAAACTCCAGGCGGCCAAGGCCATTAATAGACCCAGCAAGTTGTCGTCATTCACCGAGGACGCAATAAAGCCAAATTGGGGATTAAAGGCCACCAGCGCACTTGCACCTAGTGCCCACCACTGTCGATATGGCTCTGGACATAGCAGATTGGTGCTCCCAAGCAGAGCCAAAGCAGCTCGGTAGATGATCCAGATAGTCCCAAGACTCAGCATGGTGGAGATCAGGCGTGCCAGATGCATAGCGAGTACCACTCCACGCCATGGCCACATTTCGTCTTCAGTATGGATGACAGACCAGGGCGTCAGACCATCGGCGATGATGAGATCGCGCGGATTGAGGCTACTCTGACGTAGAGATGGTAATGCCTCGTAGTCTACCCAGTTCAGCAAAGTCGCGATAAGAAGATGATACAGGACCGGAACGTCGGCCTTGTAACCAGCTTCTTGTCTGTCACCGGCGAGCGGTGGATGGCCTTTCTGGCTGATGAACCGGATCAGGTGCATATGAGCCATCTCATCAGGTGCTTCACCCAGCGGTTTGAGCACTCCATAGCAAACTGTCACTACAGTGAATATCGTCAGCAGTCCCACCAGGCCTAAACGTGACCTCATAGGCGTCCTCAGTTTACCATCAAGGTTGTCAATCGAACGGCATCTTCCGGTATCCGTCGCCCATCTGTGTCTGTGGCTGCCAATCGTTCACCACTTGCCAGTTTATACATACCGACTAGTAAGTAATACTCGCCACGAGGGGCATTATGATGGAGAACCAGTACGTAGCGATCCACCACTGTCTGGCCGATTTCCCAGCGGGAAGTCGGATAGCGCCCGCCTTGCGGCTGGTTGTCCTGCTGCCCCCATATACGCCCATCCGGCCCAAGCAATTGCGTGAAAACTGTGTAGTCATCTTCAAGGGGGCGCAGCGCTCGCCAATATAGTGTCAGGTTGAGTGGCTGGCCCAGTGACAATGGTACGTGCGGCGGGGGCGACAAGTCGTAGCCGAGCAGCTG
>JANXAX010000257.1 GCA_025062175.1 Anaerolineae bacterium
GAACTTAGCCCAGCTTGGACCGGCCGAGCAACTCACCCCCGTCGATCACCATCACCTCACCGGTGACGTAGTCTGCAGCCACGAGATATAAGACGGCGCGCGTGACGTCTTCCGGATTGCCCCAGCGCCTGAGGAGAGTGCGCTGGGCCATGCGTTCTACCTTGGAAGGGGGATAATCTGGCGGTGGGAGGATGAGCCCGGGCGCCAGGGCATTGACGCGCACGGTGGGAGCGAGCTCAAGCGCCAGCTGGCGCGTCAAGGCAAGCAAGGCCGCCTTTCCAACGCTGTGTGCCACGAACCCCGGCCAGGGTTGCCAAGCCGACAGGTCCGCGATGTTGATGATCAGCCCTTCACCGCGTTGCAACATAAGCGGTGCGACCGCGTTCGCACAGTAAAAAGCTCCGTGAATCAGAATCGCGGTGACACGGTGCCAGGCAGAGAGATCACGGGTCGGGAAAGGGGTTTTCTCGAAACGGGAGGCGCTGTTGACGAGGATGTCGATGTTCCCGAAATGCTCGACGGCGGCTCGGATCATACGGTTGACCTGCTCGTGATCGGCCACGTCGGCTTGGCACGTCAGGGCATCGACCCCGTAGCGACGGGCTTCTGCCGCCGTTGTCTCAGCCGCCTCTCGCGACTGGTGATAATTGATGACGACATGACACCCTGCTTGCGCCAAGGCCAGCGTAATCGCCTTTCCCAGACGGTGGGCGCCGCCTGTGATCAAAGCCGTCTTCCCTTGCGGATCCATCGCGACTCAGCCACCGCGCACACGAGTTGTCCGTCCAAGAGTGCAATTTACCATTCTAAGGCACCAAAACTGATGGTTCATAAACCGTGCACATTCCAAACGGTATTATGACACAGGCGGATCCCCCTAACAAAAACTGGTGTTCTGAAGAACAATTGGTGGCCACTGAAGACCCTCTCGACACGCGGAAATCTTGATTTACCTCTTTTCAGTGTTGGCTTGGTGCGCGCTCAGAAAGCCCACTCTCTGCATCCAACCCCTTCGGTTGATTAGGAGTAAATTTCCACCGCGAAAGACACACCACCCAGCACCCTCCAGTTGCCTTGCCCTTTGGTCCATATTATGATGGGGGCGTTGCTCGATCCTGGCCACGGAGGCATATGAGGTGACGACGATGAACACCAACCATGAGCTCTATGTGCTTATCTCCTTTGATATGGAAAGCGACATCGGCAGTTGGGGCAACACCCACAAAGGGGTAATTGAAGGCACTGCACCGATCTTGCAAGTGCTGGCGCATCACCAGGTGCCAGCCACGTTCCTGTACACTGGCAACGCCGCGCTGGCTGGCCCTGAGTCGATTGCTATGGTCAAGGCCGCCGGTCACGAGATCGGTTGCCACACATTGCAACACGAGAGCGTCGGCACCCCGCTCTTTGAAGCGCCGGGCATCCCGCCGGTGCTGCCCGAGGAGGTCTTCAATCGCCTGAAAAAGGCGACCGAGCTGATCGAAGAGCGCGCCGGGGTGCGACCGGTGTCGTTCCGTGCACCACGTGGCTGGGGCGGCAATGAGATGATCCGAGCGCTCGACCAGCTGGGCTACTGGGTCGATTCGTCGTATATGGCCTACTTCCACGGCGAGCACCTGTTGCCCTACCACCCCTCCGCCCATGACTGGCGCAAACCGGGCGACCTGCGCATTCTGGAGATCCCCCTGTTTGCCGACCTGACGGTGCCCGGTGAGCTGCCCGACCACCGCGACCGCGACGGCTGGCCCAAGTTGCGCACCCACGGTGGCCGCCATCTGGCCGATATGGTGCGCCGCAACGCCGAGCGGCTGTGGGCGACGGGCAAGCCGATGATGGTCTGCCTGTATCTCCACCCGTGGGAGTTCGTGCCGATGCCTGCTGTGCTAGATACGGACGAGGCGCGCATCGAATTCAAACCATGGCTGGTGCAGAATTGCGGGCAGCGCGCGCTGGACGAGCTGGACATCTTCATCACCGAGATGGAGCACCTTGGCGCCCGCTTCCACACGCTGCGCGACTTCCGCGAGGTGTGGGTGCGCCGTTACGAAGCATAGACCCAAGGGGTGCGCTCGAGAGGCACCCGTTCTGCTTATCCATTTCAATCGCTCAGTGAGGAGGTATTCCCAATGGTTCCACCTGAAATCCCACGTGGTGAGTACGCGGAACGCATCGAGAAGGTGCGCCGACTGATGCACACGGCGCAGGTCGATGCTCTGTTCATCTATCACGACGACCTCAACATGGCGAACGGCTGTTATCTGACCGGTTACTGGCCCATCATCGAATCGGGCGGGGTACTGCTACCGCTGGAGGGCGAGCCGCTGCTGCTGGGCGGCCCAGAGGCAGCTCCGTATGCGCGCGAAGTCTCGGCCATCCAAAACTTGCGCGCAGTCGACGTCTTCCTGGTGCCAGAGGAGGAGTACCCTGGCGCGGTCATCCAGACCCTGCCGGAGGTTTTCACCGAGGCGTTGGGCCACAAGCCGCTGCGCCGGCTGGGGGTCGTGGGCTATGGGGTAATGCCTCACGGTCTGGCGGTCGCAATGCACGAAGCATTACCAGGTGTCGAATTCGTCGACATGACGCGCGAATACGAGGTGATGCGCGCCATCAAGAGCGAGGCCGAGATCGCGGTGATGGCCTACGCCTTCGAGGCGGGGGCAGAGGGATTGAAGGCAGCGATTCCCCACATCCGGCCAGGCACCACCGAGTTCACGGTCATTGGCGCCGCCGAGGGGCGCATGCGCGCGCTGGGGATCGATGGATGGAACTTCCGCGGCATGGTCGCCTCGGGCGTGCGTCTCAACGGGGTGGTGCCGCCGGCTTCTTTCAAACAGATGCAGGCAGGCGAGCTGGTGTTGGTCGGCTTCAGCCCGAAATATCGCGGCTACGCCGCCGGCGTGGCATGTACTTTCGCTGTCAACCATCCGCCCACTTCGGAACAGGCGACCTTCCTGGGTCACTTGGCCGATGCGCTGGAGGTCACGCGCGATGCGCTCAAGCCGGGCAAGAAGGGCAAGGAAATCGACGCGGTGCCGCGCCAATTCCTGAGCCGCCTGGGCTATGGCCCTTACCTGACGATGGGCTTCGTGCACACAGTGGGACTGAATGAGTTCGAGCGTCCCTTCTTCTGGCCGAACAGCGAGGAAGTGCTACAACCGAACCTGACAGTGTGCATCGACGTCAGCATGTTCGGCCATCCTGTGTTCCATGGAGCGCGTCTAGAGGCCGGGTATGTGATCCGCGAGCACGGCGCCGAGCCGCTCTCGCGCAACCTGGAGGAGCTGCTGCTCAGCCTGCGCCGGCCGAATGGCCTGTGGAGCGTCGGGCGCAGCTGAGCGCGGCGCAAAGCCAATTTAGAACACGAAACCCGCGAAAAACGCGAAACGCACATCCTTCGCATCTTTCACCCTCGTACGCGACTTTCGCGGTCCAAACCTCCTGCATGCTTCCGGATGCTTGCGGCGCGGATGAACGTCGCCGCGGCCGCTGCTCTCCTTCGCCCGCAAATTGTCATACATCCAAGGGGAAATGAACGGCTTGCCCACTGGGCGGTCTCGTGTACAATTTTCCCACAGGAAATGGAAAGATGGGGTCATGAACCGCTGGAAAGACTGGTACGAGCAGGGCAAGCGGGATTACACACGAGCGCTGATCGACATCCAATACGGCTACTACGAGTGGGCCTGTTTCACCCTGCAGCAGGCCACCGAAAAGGTGATCAAAGCCCTGGGGCTGGCACAACACCTCACCCTCTGGGGGCATTCTCTGACCGAGATGTTGCAATTGATCGCGAAAAGTCTGGAGGTGCCCTCGGAGATTCTGGACCGGGCGCGGCTGTTGGACCTTTACTATATCCCGCCGCGTTATCCGAATGGTTTTGCCTCGGGCAAGCCGGCTGATTACTTCACCGAGGCACAGGCGCGAGAGGCGCTGCATGCGGCAGATCAGGTCATCCGGTTCTGTGAGCGCCATCTCCCTCGACCGGGATGAGGTGCTGCGGCGGCTGCAAGAAGTGGCCGCGGAAGCCTTGGAAACCTTTCCAGAGCTTCAAGAAGTGTGGCTGATCGGCTCGCTGGCTTCGGGCGCCCACACCGGCAGCAGCGATGTGGATCTCGTGCTGCGGTTGTCCGAGCTTTCCGGCAATCCATTGGAAGCGCTGAAACCCTACTTTTTCTTCTTCTCCCGCCGCCTCGAGCTGGGCCTGGATATCCTCCTCGCTGGCTCAGAACTCCTTGCCGG
>JANXAX010000258.1 GCA_025062175.1 Anaerolineae bacterium
TTGGATGTGCTCTCCATCGGTCTGGAGCTTTACGCTGGACGGCGTTATTATTTATTACTCTCTGCGCATCCTCAGCTGGCGCGCGTGTTGTTGGTCTCGGAGAAACTCCGGCGTGGCCCGGACGTAGAACCTCCTATATTGCTCCTCTTGCGTAAATGGCTGCGCGGTGCACGTTTGATGGATGTCACCCAGCCACCGTGGGAACGCATCCTCATTTTCCACTTTGAGGGAACACAAGGCCATTGTCGGCTGATCGTCGAGATGATGGATCGTTACAGCAATCTCGTGTTGGTCAGCCCTGATGGTCGTGTGTTGGACGCTATCAAACGGATAGGTCCGGAGGTAAACCGCAAACGTGTGACATTGCCAGGACAGCCCTACCAAATGCCACCACCACAGAGCAGTCGTTACCCTCCCACGACCGTGGACTGGAGTACATTGTTGCATTCTGTTTCTCCGGAACAACCCTTACACACTGTGTTGACGAGTCGCCTGTTAGGGGTCAGCCCCACCCTGGCGCGTGAAATTGTCGCCCGGGCGACTGGCAATCCTCTCGCGTTGGTGGGTGATGCTGATCCCAGCATCGTAGGAAGGTGCACAGCGGAGCTGCTTGCCCCGCTTGCCAACGGGCAGTGGCAGCCGCACATCGGGCTGGACGAACACGGCGAGATCATCGCATGGGCGCCCTACCCTCTCCTACAGTGTGTGCGCAGTGAACCAGTAGCGACCATTAGTGAAGCGATGGAGCGTTTTTTCGCCAGCCGCATCGCACAAGATGCCTATGCCGCGGTACGTCGCGAGGTCCAGAACGCAATCGATTCAGCCAGGCGCCGGGTCGAGCAGGCACTGGCTAAGGTGCGCGCTCAGATCCCCGATGAGCAAGAGATAAATTGGTTGCGCGAGGCAGGTGAATTGTTGTTGATCCATCAACACACCATCGCGCCAGGCGCTGAGCAGGCCATGTTGCCCGACTATGAGGGCACATTACGACACATCCCGCTCGACCCAACTCGATCGATTATCGAGAACGCCCAACTCTATTTTCAGCGTTATCGAAAAGCCGCGCGCGCAGCACATGGATTGCCGATGCGCCTCGCGGAGCTGGAAGCGGAAATGGCATTCCTGGAGCAGCTGACAGTCGATCTGCGTATGGCTCAGACGCGTGCTGAAATCGATGCTGTGCGGGAAGAACTAGCTGAGGCCGGTTGGATATCACGGCCGCGTCACTCCAGTGCAGCGAAGGAAGGCCCCAGACGTCTGACGATCGATGGCTTCACTGTTTATGTAGGACGCAATGCCCGGCAGAACGAAGAGGTCACTTTCAGGCTGGCGACCTCCGACGATCTATGGTTGCACATACGCGGTCAGCCAGGGCCTCACGTCGTCATCAAAAGTGGCGGTCGTGAAGTACCCCAACATGTGATCGAAAAAGCAGCCCGATTGGCTTTGGGCGAGAGTATAGTCAATGCACCGGTGGACGTCACCCGGAAACGTTTTGTGCGCCGGATGCCGGGTGGACGTCCCGGCATGGTGGTCTATCATCACGAGCAGACCTTATGGGTGAAGCCGGATGAGCAAGTTGGATAACCACAGCCGCCGCCAGGGCCATATCCTAGTGGTGGATGATAGCGCGCAAGAGCGTGCGATGTTGACGCGTTTGCTCGAGCGGATGGGACACACCGTGATGTCGACCAGCAACGGGGAGGAGGCGCTGGAATGCCTCGCGAACAACGAGTTTGACTTGGTCCTTCTCGATCTCGTGATGCCTGACATAAACGGAGTACAGGTACTTGAACATATTCGGTCCGATCCATCGCGGGAACATATCCCTGTTCTCGTGATCTCGGCGCTGGACGATATGGAGAGCGTTGTGCGGTGTGTGGAGCTGGGCGCCGAGGATTATCTGCCCAAGCCCGTCAACGAAACCTTGCTGCGTGCCCATGTATCCGCGGCTCTTGAAAAGAAGTGGTTGCGCGACCAGGAAAGAGCCTATCTGGCTGCTATCCGGCGGGAAATGGAATTAGGTCGTCAGATCCAAGCAGACTTTATGCCGGCCGAACTCCCTCAAGTACCAGGCTGGGAAATTGCCACACGTTTCCTCCCTGCCGGGGAAGTATCGGGCGACTTTTTCGATGTCTTCCAGCTGTCCGACACACACCTTAGCTTGGCGATAGGAGACGTCAGCGGCAAAGGCGTCGGAGCTGCCCTCTTCGTAGCTCTGATCCGCACTCTGTTGCGGGCATTCGCCGAGCTCGCTGATGGCAGCCCCGATCATGCTCTAAATGCAGTGCGCCTGGTCAACCGCTACATACTACGCCATCACCAACAACGTACCAGCACGTTTGCCACGCTCTTCCTGGGGGTTCTCGCGGTTCAGACAGGCACGTTGCAGTATATCAATGCCGGCCATGTTCCGGCTGTGTTATCGCGCGCGGACGGTTCCCAGGAGTTATTGTTTTCCAGTGGTCCTATGGTCGGGGTCACCGAAGCTCTGCCATTTGAGGAACATTCTATCCAGCTGAACCCAGGCGATCTCCTTCTCCTTTACACAGATGGTGTGACAGAGGCGATGAACACAAAATTTCAGCTCTTCGGTATCGAACGATTACAAGAAGTAGTGCGCAGCAACAGTTCCTCACCAGGACAATTACTCAGCTTGATCGAGACACACCTAATCATGCATAGCGGCGGAGCACTCTTCTCTGATGATGTGACCATGCTAGCGATCAAGCGGCTGTGACATGATCTAAGAAGTTACCTGATCACTCCCTTTAATAGGAGGGCATAGTATGTTGCGCAAACGTAAAACGGTGGATGAAAACGCCGGACTGACATGTGTCTATGTCACTTCCGGCCTCTACCAGGCTGAAATCATCCGCGGCAAGCTAGAAACGCATGATATTCCGGTGTTGCTCAAGTACGAAAGTCTTGGTCCAGTGATGGGCCTCACCGTAGATGGACTGGGGCAGGTGGAGATATGGGTGCCACGTGCCCTCGAAGCACAAGCGCGCTCCTTGCTGGAAGAAAGCGACTCAGCAATGTCGGACGAAACGCTCGAAGAAGAGCAGTCCGGACCCGACAGCGGTTTTTAGCGTCTGGAAGAATTCCCCATCTCTTTACACTCTCAAAATCAAGTCGCTGAGCCACACCATAATGGACTGAATCGCGTTCGACATCAACCAGGAGACTGCCAGCACGATCGCCGCCAGTAATGCAGCAATCGCCACATTGCCCTTCTGGAGTTCGGCCAGTTCATCGATTTCGCCGGTCAGAAGATCGAACAGTGCTACGGCCAATAGAATGCCTGACAAAGCCAAGATAAGACCAACTACCAGTCCTGCCGCTTGGGTCAGCAGCGCGTAAATCGGATAGAGTTGCGGGCCCGCGTCGGCGGCCGGAGGCACGGTCAACGCCGGGCGCAAGATCACCGCGATGCCCACGATAATGCTGGCTGCAACCAGCCCCATCGCCACGTTGCCACGTCGCAGCTCGGCCCATTCATCCAGATGGCGCGTTGCCCGATTAAAGAGCACTACACCCAAGTAAGTCGCGATCACCGTCATAATAATTGCCACACCAATCTGCGCAATTGAGAGAACCAGATGCGCCATTGATTGCCTCCTTAAAAACTAATGCGGTGCTATTGATTATAACACCGAGCCCGTCCTAAGGCTATTGCCCAGAATTCTCTCCTGACAGCGACCTGCTGAACTCGCTACAATTGACACAAGATGATGTTGATATAAACTAAGAGCGGTGAGCTTGTACCCGACACCACCTGATGAGGCAAGCGCAAGTGCCCAGGCTCAACCGATCCCGAATGCTCTACTATCTGTATCGCCTGGCAGGTGAAGTTGTGCCTCACATACCACCGCGGATAGGATACCCTTTGTTCTCGGCGGTTGGTGGCTTAGCATACCGGTTGAATACCCGGGCACGCGTTCAGGTGTGTCGCAATATCCGCCATGTTCTGGGAGCTCAAGCTGCCGAAGCAAGGGTCACACAACTGGCAAGGGCCACTTTCAATTATATCGCCTATAATTATTATGACCTGTTCCGCCTGCCCACGCTGACAGACCGGCAGGTGAATGCAATGGTGCACGTGACAGGGTGGGAGCATGTGCAAGAGGCGCTCAAGTTGGGCAAGGGGGTAGTGATGACCTCAGCCCACTTTGGGAATATCGAGGTTGTACTCTACGCTATGCTGCTGCGCGGTGTTTCCATCACGATCCCTG
>JANXAX010000259.1 GCA_025062175.1 Anaerolineae bacterium
TTATGACAGGTGCGCACCACCGCCGCGATGTCTTCCCTGACCAGATCATAATCCTTGCTTTTGAGTGCGCCGATGTTGATCACCATATCGATCTCAGTGGCACCATCGCTGATTGCCTGCTGGGTTTCATAGCATTTCACCGTGGTGGGCGTTGCACCGAGTGGGAATCCCACCACCGAACAGACCCCGACTCCTGACCCGCGCAGTAGCTGGGCACACAACCGCACGTGGACAGGATTGACACATACGGTGGCAAAACCATACTGGCGTGCTTCCTCGCACAACTGTGTGATTTGGGCATAAGTGGCGTCCGGCTTGAGCAAAGTGTGGTCGATATAGCGTGCAAGGTTCTGGGGTGTTATCGCCATATCCGACGGAATGCGTGCCGTGGAATCAAACTGCGTGTCATCTCTTGATGTGGACATCGTGCCCTCAAGGACTTGCTTAGCTATAGTGTCCGGCTTTCTCTAGACAAGGACCAGCTCTGAAAGAAGCGCTAGATCAGAGTTGGATTATAGGATTTCTATAGACGTGAGTCAAAAGAGAACTTGAAAGGGGTGGATTGGGGGAGAGTTCAGACGTTGTGACCTTCCGCCTTAGCGCCAATCGGTCAATGGGCCGCTTTTCCCATAGTTGACCGCCGCGATAACCAAATCAAAAAGGTTGACCATAAGGTCGCCATTGAAATCGATCAATGGATCACTCTTCCCGTAATTTCCTGCCACAGCAGCTATGTCAAAGATGTTGATCAAGTTATCACGATTGACATCTCCGGCGAGCAGAGTGATCGTGCCAAGCGAGCCGGAAGGCGCTGCTTTTTGCGCGCCCAAGAAACCGGGCCGTGCCGCCCAGAGGCATTGGCCTGTTTGCCCAGGCTGCAGTTGAAAGTGGCCGTAGGCATTCGTAGTGGCGATTTGATTGCCCGACATGGATGAAGTGCATGGCTGGTCGCTTATGTAGATCGCGGTACCACTGTGGACGTTGCGACTTTGCAAGAGCACGGTGCCGGAGATGGACGCTCCAGGTCCTGTTCCGCCCATAACCCGCTGTACCGCTGCATACGCATCGACACGTGGCGTGACCCGGCCATTCCTTCGATCGGTGATGGGCACACCGGTTTCCTTCAAGATGTTCTCAATCTGACCTGCTGAAAGCCCTGGCTGCGCTTGTAATAATAAAGCGGCGACGGCAGAGGCATGCGGCGTGGCCATCGAAGTGCCTGATCGACTGCTTACACCACCTCCCAGTCCCGCTGAGGTGATCACCGCCCCCGGAGCCAACAGGTCTAGGGCGGAGCTGCTGTTGCTCGTGCAGGCGATTTGATCCACTGTCGCACTGGCATCGGTGCAGATGGGGTTCGCTCCCCCCCAAGTATATGCCCCCAGGTTCGCGTCGTAAGTGCTGCCAATGGCCACCACGCCGGAAATACACGCCGGTGTCATCATCTTATCAGCCATAGCACCGTTGCCTGCCGCGGCAAATACGATGATACCCGCACGTTGCGCTGCCTGTATAGCAGAAGCATACAGCATACTGTTCGCATCTGCCGTGTCGCATGTACCGGAATAGGCCCCCCCACCTAGGCTGAGATTCATGATCCGCACGTTCAACCGCGCCTGATTAGCAACCACCCAATCGATGCCTGCGACTACATCCGAAGTCCAACCGCTGCCCGCGCTATTAAGCACCCGAACGGCCACGATGCCGGTGTCCGGCGCGATGCCACGCGGCGCGACAGCACCGCGCCCGGTGATAATCCCGGTGACGTGCGTGCCGTGCCCATTTTCATCATATGCTCTGTCGCTCTCATTGGTGTTTGCCGGCGGACAGGTGCCATGGTTGAAGCAGTGCTGCGCTACTATGCTGTCGTTGATATCTGGATGGTTAGGATCATATCCGCTGTCGAGCACGGCGACATTGACGCCGGCGCCAGTGAGTCGTAATTCGCTCCACACGCGGTCGGCACGGATCACCCCGACGCTTTCACCCAACGCGGCGTATACCGGCAGGTCAAAGGCAACCGCGTGCACCAACGGATGGCCAAGCAAGGCTTGCCAGCCTTGGGGGGTCACCGTGCCAGCTAAGCCTGGCACAACATGATAACGATGGAGTAGCTGGAAATCAGCGTTGGAGACGCTAGCCAAAACCGTATCCTGAGCCCGAGCCACCACCTCTGCCTGCGCAGTGATGTCGCCATCCTGCAGCGGGGGGCGTAACACCACAACCACCCGCATCGCTTGTGGTGCGTCCCCTTCCGATTGAGCCAAGCAGGGCGATACCACGAGTGCCAGAAGTAGTGGACTCAGCCACAGCAGTGATCGAAGGTCTATAAGGCGGTTGTGAGATGGAGAGCCCATTCAGTTGCCTCTCTCGAGTTGCTGCAATTCAGCCTGGGCAACCGGATTGTGAGGGTCGAGCGCAAGTACCCGCTGAAAGCAGATCCGCTTTTCACTGATTTGCTGCGCCACTAGTCCCTTGCCCAACCAAGCCTCGCTATTGGCAGGATCCCGCTCCACCGCACGGCTGAACAGCTCGTGGGCAAGCTCCAGACTGCCCTGCTGCATCGCCCGGCGCCCTTGCTCCGCCAGCAGCCTAGCCATCTCGATAGCGCTCTTTTCTGCCATCAGTGTGCCGCTGTTATGCACAACTACTGCACCCTTAAAGATAGCTGCGCGACGCCTCTGATATACAATCGCGAAGGCGACGAGTATCAGCAATACTCCTCCGATTCCAAGAAGCCACCAGCCCCATAGAGCAGCATCGCGTCTCTCCACTGAGCTGACATCCAGGGGTGCTGATAATACGAGGGACTCACTGACCACCGGTATGGTGGTCAGATCCGACGAAACCAGCTGCGCCCGTACAATCTCCACCGAGTACGGGCCGTGCCCCAAAAGCTGAAATGCTATCGTGGCCAGCACACCTTCTCCGCTGACTGGCGGTGCTGGGCCCAGCAGCGTGGCCGCGAAACTGATCAACCCTGTTGATAGATCTACCCTGTTTGTCACAATGAAGCGTTCGTCCGCCGCCAACAGGAGACCAGGGGCAATTTGGATGCCCTCGAGACGTGGATTGGCATCCTCCACTCGAAGCTGGCTCGGGTCATAGCGTAGCTGCACATCAACACCATACAGGTCTACGACGTCGGCCACCATCAGATTCAGCACCAGCTGCCTTGGATCTTGCAAAGGGATGGGCTGCAAGTACACCCTCGCTTGCTCCTGAGCATGGATACCCGGAGTAAGGACCAGAATAGCAAGCAAAGTCAAAATAAAGAGTGATACCTTCAAGCGAAGCAATACCTTATTCACCGCATCTCCGACCTTCGAGACAGCAGACAATAGCCCACAGTTTATGAGACCCTTATGCAACTGATCCGGCTAACGTACCACTACTTCGATTGCTTGAGCATTTCTGTTCACTAAAGTTACCATCTCAACCGAGATGTCAATATCCGCAGGGATGAGTGTTTGTCCCAAGATCGCGGCAACCGTCCCACTGCCGTTAAATGCGGTCGCATCACCCAACTGAGTAACGATGTAACGAATGAGCCCTTTTGTATTATCCACATTGTTCACAGCCACGAAATCAGGGCGTGGCGCCTCTCCTAGTTGGATCTGGATCCCGCTTGTCTGCATGTCTGCATCCGCAACTTGCCAGTGCGTAGCATCGAATCGAATGGTCATGTCCACAGCATACAAATCCCGCACATTATCTACTCGGACGACAAACGCTTTGCCATCCGGCGTGCGCATTAAGCGCAGTGTCGCGGTGCTGGAAAAGTGTATATGTTCACCCGATTCCATAGGTTGCTGGCTAATTGAAGCAGCGTTCGTGTCATTCAGCGCGGACGGGGCTGTTTGAGTATCCAGCGGTGGCACACCCTCGCGAGACAGATGGGCCCCAGGCATAGAAGTATCATGCCCGATGTCAGTTTCAATTATGGCTTGTCCACTCTTCCCGCAGCCCGACAGGCCAACAGCCAAGAGCAACAGAACCACCATCAATCCGCGACATAAATAGCTCCAGTATCTCGAAGAAGCCATAGCACCCTTTCTCAATCGCCATGCCGGAAATCGAATGGACAGAGGGAACCGACTGCGACGGGCAACAACGTAAAGAGCCGTGCCGCTTGAGCTAATTATAGCCAACATCTCCAGTGCGCAAAGTCCCATTGCTGCAGAGGAAGGGCAAATAACGACTCACTACATCTCGATCATA
>JANXAX010000025.1:0-3360 GCA_025062175.1 Anaerolineae bacterium
GCCCTTCCTGGGCTATAATTCAACCACAGTTGAATTATCGAGCGGGCTGCACGATGGAGCACGGCGCCGGATGCCCCGATCAGAGAGGCAACGCGGCCAGAGGAAGCCAATGGATGTTCGGCACGGCGGCCTGGCCTAAATCAACTTTTTTGTTGCACCATTCTCTCAACGGATAGCACTAAGGACAAGAAAGGAAGAATAACCCCATGACAACCGTTGCGCAGGCAGTGACAAGACCATCTGGGCGGAGTGTTATCAGTCAGCTCTCGTGGCTCGACCGCTTTCTGCCCTTGTGGATTTTCATCACGATGGCGGTCGGCGTCGGCATCGGAGCGGTGGCGCCCGGCATCAAGGACGTGTTCAATGCGCTCAGCCTTGGCACGGTGTCCGCGCCCATCGCGTTGGGCCTCTTGTGGATGATGTATCCGGTTCTGGCCAAGGTGCGCTACGAGGAGCTGGGTCGCATCACCCAAGCAGGCCGCCAGTTCAGCGTCTCGCTGGTGCTCAACTGGCTGGTGGGGCCGGCGCTGATGTTCGCCCTGGCGTGGCTATTTCTGCCGGACGAGCCCGGTTTCCGCACCGGGTTGATCATCGTCGGCCTGGCGCGCTGTATCGCCATGGTGCTCATCTGGAATATGCTGGCCGGGGGTGATAACGAGTACTGCGCTGTGCTGGTGGCGCTCAACTCGGTCTTCCAGATCGTCATGTACAGCCCGCTGGCCTACTTTTATCTCAAGGTGGTGCCCGAATGGTTGGGGTTGCCCGGCACGGTGGTGCACATCACCATGTGGGACATCGCGAAGAGCGTGCTCATCTTCCTGGGCATCCCACTGGCGGCGGGCGTCAGCACCCGCTTCTACTTCCTGCGCCGGCGTGGCCGGGAATGGTATGAGACGCAGCTGATGCCGCGCCTGGGGCCCACTGCATTGATCGGTCTGCTCTTCACTATCGTGGTGATGTTCGCCATGCAGGGCGATCGCATCCTGGCCCAGCCGCTGGATGTGCTGCACGTCGCCATCCCGCTGGTGGCCTACTTCGTGCTGATGTTCTTCGTCTCCTTCGGCCTTTCTGCGCTCTTGCGCTTTAGCTATGAGATGGCCGCGACGCAGTCCTTCACCGCCGCCAGCAACAACTTCGAGCTGGCCATCGCGGTCGCCGTGGGCACGTTCACCATCGCCTCGCCGGAGGCATTGGCAACCGTGATCGGGCCACTGATCGAGGTGCCGGTGTTGATCGGCCTGGTGTACGTGGCGCTGTGGATCAAGCGCAGCTGGTTCCACGCTGCCGAACCCCAGACTGTGATGGCACCAGATCAAGCCACCGCGTCGAGGGTGTAGAATAGTCTGAGAGATGGTTTTCTGAAGCAGCCGAGTCGCGTGAGCAAGCGGCTTTCCGCTCCTTGGTGGAAAAGGGCCAGGGTGAGGGAGATACAACCGTTCTACAACGTGCGCGGCGCGGCGATGCGAAGACCGTCCGAACGGTGTGGACATGGAAGGAGGATGGTTGGAAGATAGAAAGGGACGCCTATCACCGCCGGAGCGCCAGCCCGACCGCGCCGCGGTGTTGCGCGTGTTGCGCGCGCTGGCCGATCCGAACCGCCTGCGCATCTTCGAGCAGTTGATGCAGGGCGACTCGTGTAATTGCGAGCTGAACGAACAGCTGGGCATGCCACCCAACCTGCTGTCGCATCACCTGCGCGTGCTGCGCGAGGCGGGCCTCATCCGCAGCCGTCGCGACCGGGTGGACAGTCGTTGGATCTACTATTCGGTCAACCGGGAGACGGTGGCCTACTGGCACAGTTGGTTCAGCTGGTTTTTGCATCCGGCACGCATCCGCAAGCGCGCCGTGCTGTGCGGCCCGGAGGGGATGTTGACCTCCCCGAATGGAGATGGGCATTGCACACGGCCTGTCGCGGAGACGCGTGCCAGCGCAATGGAGAAGGAGCATCGGGGAGATGAGTCGACGGATAGCGATCTTCAGTGATATCCATGCCAATCTGGCCGCGCTAGAGGCTGTGTTGGCCGACATGGACGCGCGGGGTCTCAAGGAGCGGTATTGCCTGGGGGACCTGGTGGGCTATGCCACCTTTCCGAATGAGGTGGTCGAGACACTGCGCCGCAGCGGCATCCCGACCATCATGGGCAATTACGACCAAGGAGTGGGCCACGACAGCGATGATTGCGGCTGCGCCTACAAGACGCCCGAAGCCAAGGCGCTGGGCAACCGCTCGATCGCTTGGACGAATGCCCACACCTCGGCGGAGAACAAAGCCTTCTTGCGCACCTTGTTGCCGCACATCCGCTTGCAGCTGGGCGGGCTGCGCGTGCTCCTGGTACACGGCAGTCCGCGCAAAATCAACGAATACCTGTTCGAAGATCGTCCCGCTGACAGCCTGGAACGATTGCTGGATATGGGCGAGGCGGATGTGTTGGTGTGTGGGCATACCCATCTGCCCTATCACAAGATCCTGCCCAGCGGGCGGCATGTGGTCAACGACGGGAGCGTTGGCAAGCCCAAAGATGGCGACCCGCGCGCCTGCTACGCCATTCTGGAGGCAGAGGATCGCGTGTTGCACGTGACCTTCGTGCGCGTGGCGTACGACATCGAGCGCACCGCGCGCGCGATCGAGGCGAGTGAGATGCCGCACGAATTCGCGGCGATGCTGCGCACCGGCACCGGATGAGCCCAAACACTGAGGAACGGGCCATTCAGCCGGACGCGAGAGGGATAGCCAAATGGGGGATTAGACTCGGATACCTTCAATGCACCCCCAATTTGAAAATCACGCGATTTGCATTAATCTACATTGGGAAATGGGCATCAAATGCCTGTGGAGATCAAAATTCTCGGCACGCGTTGTCCCAAGTGCAAGCGCCTGGAGGAGCTGACGCGTGAGGCAGTCGCCGAGGCAGGTGTCGAGGCGGTCATTACCAAGGTGAGCGACGTGAACGCGATCATGGCCTATCAGATCCTGAGCGTACCTGGCTTGGTGATCAACGAGCAGATCAAATCGGCCGGCCGCTTGCCGCGCAAAGAGGAGATCATCGCCTGGCTCAAAGAGGGTCCGGGGTGAAGGCCGTGTTGATCGGGGCATACGAGCTGAAGCTGTTCACGCCCCCCTGCCACCCTGGCGCCGAGCGATGGACCGCCGAGGCACGATTAGACGTGGATATCCGTGAGGTGCTGCCCTATCTCAACGCGACACTGCGCGGTGCGGTCTACAACCGGGCGGCTAATGTGCTGACCTGGAGGCAGGAGGGGCGCAACATCGCCTTTCATGCCCGGCGCATCCTGGCGGCCAACATCGCCGACCGCGCTGAGGCGGAACGCGTCATCCGGGAACTGGTCGCTTTGGTCAAT
>JANXAX010000025.1:3370-15584 GCA_025062175.1 Anaerolineae bacterium
GGGAGCGGCGGCATGCGCTCCAGCCCGATTTCACGACGCACCGCCGCGCCACTCCGATGGACGTGTATCAACTGCTGCCCAAGACGAACTGCGGGCAGTGCGGTCAACCGACGTGCTTCACCTTTGCGCTGCAGCTGGTGGCAGGTCAGAGGAAACCCGAAGCGTGTCCACCGCTGTTGCAGCCTGCATGCGCCGAGCAGCTGGCCGCCTTGCGCGGGCGGTTGGGAGAGATGCCGGCGCTGGGTTCAGAATAATCGCGAGGAGGAAAGCGGATGTCCCCAATCTGGCAGCTGCTACTCGGCCTGCTCAGCCTGGTGGCGGTCGGGATAGGAGGCATCGCGGCGGTGCCCCACAGCAGTTGTCCCGACGTCACCGTGACGCCCACGGCCACCGCCACCGCATCTGCGGCCTCCCAGGCGACACCGACGCCGACCCCCACATTGCCGCTGCGGCCACTCCCCGACCGCACCGAGATCTTCTCCATCGTCCCGGAAGAGAGCCTGCTCACCTATACGGTCACCCAGGTGTTGCTGAACGCGGGAGGACGTGCCGAGCCGGTGGTGGGTCGGACGCGCCAGCTGGCCGGCCAATTGACACTCAACTACGCTGATCCGCGCCGCAGCGTTTTCGGACTGTTCACCGTCAATCTCCATACGTTGACCAGCGGGGATCGTGCGCGTGATGCGGCCTTGCGCTCCGATTGGCTGGAGTTTGCGCGCTTTCCCCTGGCCTACTTCCGCGTCCAGGAAGTGCGAAACTTCCCGCCCGATTTCCAACCGGCCCGGCCGTTGGAGTTCCAGCTGGTCGGCGCGCTGACGTTGAAAGGGATCACCCGGCCGGCGACATGGGACACAACGGCCGCCCTATACGGGGACCGGATCAAGGGCACGGCTACCACGCGCCTCTATTTGGCCGACTTCGGCATACCCTTGCCGGTCGTGCCCGGCCAGATCGAGGTGACCGACGGCATCACGGTGACGCTGGAGTACACGTTCCAGCGGATGCAGCCGCCCCCGCTTCCGGGTGGCACTTGAGGGTGATCCATGCTGTCCGTGCGACAGCTGCCCCCTCATTTAGGCGCGGCATCGTTTGCAGGATTGCCGCGCGGACGTCCTGATGGTTTCACCCAAAGAGGATGAGCGCCTCTGGGGGCATCTGGATTTCGGGCGAGATGGGAGCAACGCTTCAACAAAAATGGCAGCAAGGAGGTTGAAGCAGGGATGACACGGTGGTTATGCGTCTTAGCGGCCTTCGGGATCGTATGCGCGGTGGTGTTGACATGGCCCGGCGCAGCGCAAGCGGAATTGCCGGTGGTGCATGCCATCCTGTTCTGGTCGCGCACCTGCCCGCACTGCCATTATGTGATGGAAGAAGTATTGCCGCCTCTGCAGGCGCAATATGGGGCGCAGTTTCGCCTGAAAATGCTGGAGGGACGCACGCCGGCCAACGTGGCGCTGTATCAAGCCGCGGTGCAACGTTTCAACATCCCGCCGGAACGGCGTGCCGTGCCCACCCTGATCATCGGCGACCACGTGCTGGTGGGTTCGCGTGAGATCCCGGAGCAGCTGCCCGGTTTGATCGCGCAGTACCTGGCGGCCGGCGGGGTGGATTATCCGGCTCTGCCCGGCCTGGAACAGGCGGTGGGCGTGGAATGGTGCGGCAGCAACCCGTGCGACGAAGAGACTGCCTCGACAGCGACGGGTGCGCCCGAGGAGCATCCGGCACCTGATCCGGTTGCCAATGCGCTGGCGGGCCTCGTCTTGGCGGCGCTGGCGGCGGCGTTGGTCTACGCGTTCCTCGCCTTCGGCCGGGCGAGTCGCCAGGCCGCGGCGCAGACAGATGGGGCGGCAGCGCGCCCGCGCCACGCGCAATTGGCCACGCACCCGCAACCCAGCGGATGGTCCACGCTGATCCCGGCCTTTGCGCTGCTCGGCTTGGGGGTGGCTGGCTATCTCGCTTATACCAAGCTGGCGCACGCCGATGTCTTGTGTGGCCCGGTGGGGGATTGCGACGCGGTGCAGCTCAGCCCCTACGCGGAGCTGTTCGGCATTCCCGTGGCGGTACTGGGGGGATTGAGCTATCTGGGCATCCTGGTCCTCTGGCTAGTGTATCGCCTGTCCGCCGGTGGATTGGGCTGGAGTGCGCTGCTCATCCTGTGGGGGCTGGCAGTGATCGGCGCGGCATTCTCCTTGTATCTGACCTTCCTGGAGCCTTTCGTCATCGGCGCGGTGTGTCCATGGTGTCTCACCTCGGCGGTGTGTATGGCGCTCATCCTGCTGGTGGCCTCGCACGTTCTGCAGGGCCGAGTCGCTGAGACACGGCAGCGAACACGGAGCGCGTAGACGCCGAGGCAACTTCCGTCAAGACGACGGGCGGGTCTCGTCTTCGGCAGAACGGAGGCGCAGCCTCCCGGCGGAAAATGCCCGGTGGTTACGCCTGTCGGACGCACCTTCAGTGGCTCATGGCTCTCTCGCACGGTCGCGGCTCGGATGATCGTCGCACGCCGCTGCCTCTGTGCGTCCTCCATTTTGAAGCGCGCCTGAAACCGACCAAAGGCTGCGAACCTCCGAGAGGTCATCGGGTGTTATTCTGAATAAGAATGTTCTCGCGCGAGACCATACCCGGTGGCATCGCGCCCGATCCGGATCACAGGGTCGTGTGGCGGGATCCACTTTCCCTGGTGTTTGATGACAGATGAGAACCTGCATGAAGCGCTGGGGAGTAGGAGGGAAGGGCGATGCGTGTGCTGTTGGTGCAACCGAAACAGAATCAGGGGATCGGATTAGAGCGCTTGGATTTGCTTGAACCCCTGGGACTGGAGATGATCGCCGGCGCGCTGCATGATGGGCATGAGGTGGCGTTGTTAGATCTGCGCCTGCAACCGGATGCCCTGCCGGCCACACTGGCCGATTTTCGCCCCCACGTCGTGGGCATCAGCTCCACCTTTACCGTGAAGATGTACCAAACGCTCCACATCGCGGCAACGGCCAAAGCGGCCCATCCCCAGACGTTCACGGTGGTCGGGGGTCACCATCCTTCGTTGTATCCGCGCGATTTTCAGCATCCGGCTGTGGATGCCATTGTGGTAGGGGAGGGGGAGGTTACGATGCGCGAGCTGGTGGATTGTCTCGCCGCCGGCGGCGACCCTTCCCAGGTGGCCGGATTAGTGCTCAACCGCCCGGAAGGACAATATTTCACTGGCCAGCGCGCCTTGGTGCCGCACCTGGATGCCCTGCCGCAGCCGCAACGCGCCCTGACGCAACCGTTTCGACGGCACTATCACCTGTTCATCGAGTGGCCGATTGCCGCTGTGGAGACGGCGCGTGGTTGTCCCTATCGCTGTAGCTTCTGCGCCGTCTGGCGCTTTTATCAGGGCCAGGTGCGGTTTAAGAGCCCGCGGCGGGTGGTGGAAGAGCTGGAATCGCTCGCAGAGCCCAAGGTGTTCTTCACCGATGACAATTTCCTGTCCAACGTGCGGCGCAGCGCGGAGCTGGCGCGGCTGATCCGGGAACGGGGCATCCGCAAGCAGTATTACATCCAGGCGCGCAGCGATGTCATTGTGCGCCATCCCGAGCTGATCGCTGCGTGGCGCGAATTCGGGCTGGACGGGGTTTTCATGGGTTTCGAGAAACCGGACCCGGCCGGCCTGGAGGCGGTAAACAAAAACAACTCGGTCGAGAACAACGAGAAAGCCTTGGCCATCCTGCGTCAGCATGGCATCGAGCCGGATGTGTCGTTCATCGTCGATCCGGACTATGACCATGCCGACTTTGCCGCCCTGCGCCGCTATGTGCGCCGCCTGAAATTGCGCTTGCCCTTCTTCACCGTGCTCACGCCGCTACCCGGCACTCCCTTCTTCGAGGCCGTCAAGGACCAGCTGGTCACGCGCAACTATGAGCTTTTCGACGTGCTCCATGCAGTGTTGCCCACGCGCTTACCTCTGGCCGAGTTCTATGCCGAGCTGGCCCGGCTCTATCGCGATGCCTATCCGCTGTGGAAGCTGTGGCTGGGCAAGCTCTATTTCGCTTTTGCGGATCTCTGGAGGCACAGCCCATGTCCGGTCTCCTGGCAGCGCATCATAGACGAGATCGCACACGTCAGCGAGGCGCGCGCGTATCTGGAGAGCTGCCATTGGGGATGATGCGCGATCCGAACGTCCTCACTGCTCCCGGACGGTCGCAGCGCGGATAGAGCGTGGTCATTCGGGGGATTGCTTCCGTTCGCCCTCAAACCGGAATACGCCTGTTGAACGTTCGATTTTTCCCAAGGTTGCACGGGCGCGTATAATTATAGCTTTGTGACAAGCGATCTTGTCTCAGGAGGCGGCGGATGATCGAAGTCATGGATGTCACCAAATCGTTCGGGCCGGTTGAGGCCTTGCGTGGTGTCAGCTTCCGCGTCGCACCCCACGAGGTGGTCGGGCTGTTGGGGCCGAACGGCGCCGGCAAGTCGACCACGATTCGCATTCTGACCGGTTATCTGCAGCCGGACAGCGGCACGGTCACGGTGGATGGCCTGGACGTGCTGCGCCACACGCGCGAGGTGCAGGCGCGCATCGGCTACCTGCCCGAAAACGCCCCGCTCTACAACGACCTCTCGGTGCAGGCGTATCTCAAGATGATGGCCGACTTGCGCATGATCCCGGAGGAAAAGCAGCCGGCGTACCTTTCCGAGGCGATCTACGCCACCGGCCTGGCGGACCATCTGACGCGCCCCATCGGTGAGCTGAGCAAGGGATATCGGCAGCGCGTCGGACTGGCGCAGGCGATCTTGCACCGCCCCAAGCTGCTCATCCTGGATGAGCCCACCATCGGATTAGATCCCACCCAGATCATCGAGATTCGGCGCTTGATCCGGCGCTTGGCCCAGGAGAGCACTATTCTCTTCTCGTCGCACATCCTGTCGGAGGTGGAGGCAGTGTGTGATCGGGTGATCATCATCATGAACGGCCAGGTGAAGGCGGATGCCCGTCTGGCCGACCTGGCCGCCACGGGGGGTGCCATCCTGGTGCTGCGCCGGGCGGTCGATGGGGTACAACACGCGCTGGCCAGCCTGGACGGTGTCGATGCCGTCGAGGTGGTGCCGGGCAGCGATGGCTACCCGACCTATCGGGTGCGTGGCGGGCCGGGCGTGGATTTGTGTCCGGCGGTGTATGACCTTGCGCGTGAACAGGGCTGGCCGGTGCGCGAGATCCGCCCTGATGTGCGCACCCTGGAGACGGTCTTCAACCAGCTGGCCATGGGGGTGGAAGTGCTATGAGACAGGTTCTCGCGCTCACGCGTAAAGAGCTGCACAGCTATTTTGGTTCGCCGATGGCGCTGATCTTCGTCGGTGCCTTTTTGGCCGCCACGCTTTTCACCTTTTTCTGGGCGGATGCCTTCTTCTCGCGCGGCGTGGCCGACGTGCGACCGCTCTTCCGCTGGATGCCCATCCTGACCATCTTCCTGGTCGCTGCGCTCACCATGCGCCAGTGGAGTGAGGAACAACAGACCGGGACGTTGGAGATCCTGCTGACCCTGCCGGCGCGCCAGGTGCAGCTGGTGTTGGGCAAGTTCCTGGCGGCGATGGTGCTCGTCGTCGTCGCACTGGCCTTGACCTTCTTTGTTCCTGTCACTGTGGCCATCTTGGGCGACCTCGACTGGGGGCCGGTTTTCGGCGGCTACCTGGCGGCGATCCTGATGGCCGCCGCCTACGTCGCCATCGGCCTCTTCATCTCGTCGCGCACCAACAACCAGATCGTCGCCCTGTTGATGACCGTCGTGGTGGGCGGGTTGTTCTATTTGGTGGGCTCGCCGGGGGTGACCGGCTTTTTCGGCGATCAGGTGGCCGAGCTGATGCGCGCCATCGGCTCGGGCAGCCGCTTTGAAAGCATCCAGCGCGGGGTGATCGACTTGCGCGACTTGGTGTATTACCTGTCGCTGTGCGGCCTCTTCCTGATGCTCAACGTGATCTCGCTGGACAGCTTGCGCTGGAGCCGCGGCGCCCAGACGCGCACCTATCGCCACACCATGCTGCTCACCGCCGTATTGGTCGCGCTCAACTTGGGCGTGCTCAACATCTGGCTCTACCCGCTCAAGACGGCGCGCCTCGACCTGACCGCGCAGCGGGAATACAGTTTGTCGCCCACGACGCTCGCCCTCTTGAACACCTTGGAGGAGCCGCTCTTGATGCGCGGTTACTTCAGTGAGCGCACGCACCCGTTGCTGGCGCCGCTGGTGCCGACCATCCGGGATATGCTCGAAGAGTATCGCATCGCTTCCAATGGCAAGGTGACGGTGGAGATCGTCGATCCGCTCAAGGATCCGGAGAAGGGCAACGAAGCGGTGCAGACCTATGGCATCCAGCCGACGCCGCTGCAGATCACCGACCGCTACGGCGCCTCGGTGGTGAACGCTTACTTCGACATCCTGGTGCGTTATGGCGACAAATACGAGACGCTCAACTTCCGCGACCTGATCGAGATCCAGCCGACGCGCAGCGGCATGCCGGAGGTGCGCCTGCGCAACCTGGAGTATGACCTGACGCGCGCCGTCAAGCGCGTCGTCTCCGGCTTTCAGAGCATCGACGCTGTGTTGGCTTCTTTGGAACAGCCGGCCACGCTCACCCTCTACGTCACTTCCAGCACATTGCCGGCCGGTTTGAAGGAGGTGCCCCAGACGGTCCAAAAGGTGGCCGAGCAGATTCAGCAGCGCGCCAACGGCAAGTTCACCTTCGAAATGGTCGACTTGGATGCGCCGGGCAGCCAGGTCACCCGCCAGACGATGGTGGAGCAGTTCGGGCTGCAACCGATCGCCGTCTCGCTCTTCTCCGACCAGACCTACTACCTGCACATGGTATTGCAGGTCGAAGGAAACAAGCAGTTGCTCTATCCCAGCGGTGATCTGAGCGAGGCCTCGATCCGCAGTGCCATCGAGGCGGCGCTGAAGCGCGGCACGCGCGGTTTTCTCAAGGTGGTGGGGATTTGGACTCCACCCGACACGCCCCAACGCGATATGTTCGGGCAACCGATGCCCTCGTTCAAGCAGTACAATGCGATCATCAACCAGCTGCAACAGGAGTACCAGGTGCGGCGCCTCGACCTGAGCACCGGCCAGGTGCCGCCTGACATCGATGTCTTGTTCGTGATCGCGCCCCAGGGGATGACGGACAAGGAGCGTTACGCCATCGACCAGTATCTGATGCGCGGTGGCTCGGTCGTCCTGGCGGCGGGCAACTACATCCTCAATCCAGATCCCTTTGCCGGCAACCTGGGCATCCAGGAGGTCCGAGATGGGCTGGCGGATATGCTGGCTGCTTATGGCATCACCGTGGAAAAGGCGCTCGTGTTGGACTTGCAGAACGAGCCGTTCCCGGTGCAGGTCGAGCGTAACCTGGGCGGATTGCAGATCCGCGAGATCCAGGCGATCAACTATCCCTTCTTCGTGGACATCCGGCCGAGCGGCATGGACCGCCAAAGCCCGATCCTTTCCAGCCTGCCGGCGGTGACGCTCCACTGGGCATCGCCGATCACGTTGGACGAAGCGAAGAACGCCGGGCGCCAGGTGACCATTCTGTTGCGCTCCAGCCCGGCATCCTGGCTGCGCACTGATCTCAATGTCCAGCCGGATATGCAACGCTACCCTGAAGTGGGCTTCCCGGTGGAAGGTGAGCAAGCTGCGCGTGTGTTGGCGGTGGCCATCCAGGGCAGCTTCGAGAGCTATTTCAAAGGCAAGCCTTCCCCGCTGGAAGCGACGAGCGTGCAGACCGACACCACGCAGCTGCAAATGCAGCCCCAGCAACCTGAACAACCCACCGTCGGCACGATCGAGCAATCGCCTGAGACGGCGCGCCTGATCGTGATCGGCAGCGCCGAATTCCTCAACGACATCGTGTTCGACCTCTCGGCGATGCTTTCGGGTGACCGGTACCTGAACAGCTTGCAGTTTGCCCAGAACTGTGTGGACTGGTCGGTGGAAGACCTGGAATTGCTCAACATCCGTTCGCGTGGCACGGTGTCGCGCCTGCTGATGCCGCTGACGGAAAGCCAGCAGTCCTTCTGGGAGGTGCTCAATTACCTTGTGGCGTTGCTGGCCCTGGTGGGCATCGGCGTTCTCTGGCGTGTGCGCCGGCGCAGCGAACAGCCCATGGAACTGCTGCCACGCCAGGCCACGCAGCAGTCTTGACACCGTGCGCTTGAGGACAACGCCTTGCCCGGTCGCCGCTGCGATGCCGGAGGGCGTGATGGAGGGATACAATGTGGACACGAGGTAATCAGATCCTGGCGGGCATCCTGGCCTTGCAAGTTGTGATCGCAATTGTGGTCTTCTGGCCGCGTGGAACGGTTTCGGGCAGCCCGGCGGCGCCGCTCTTGGCGGACTTCAAGACCGATGAAGTGGTCGGCCTGACGATCACCGATCGCGATGGCAATACGGTGGAGCTGGCGAAGAACGGGCAGGACTGGGTGCTGCCCCAACGTGAGCAGTATCCGGCTGTCAGCACCCGCGTGACGGACTTGCTGACCAAGCTGGCGCGGATCCGCACCAATCGCCTCATCGCCCAGACTGAGGGTAGCCACCGCGCGCTCCAGGTGGCGGCGGACGACTTCAACCGCAAGATCGAGCTCAAAATGAAGGATGGCAGCACGCGCACCGTGTACTTGGGCACTTCAGGCGGAGGCGGCGCCACCCATGTGCGCGCGGACGCTCAGAAGGAGGTGTACCTGACCAGTGAAGTGCTCAGCTGGGATGTCAACGCCACCGAGTCGAACTGGGTGGAGACGCTCTATTTCACCGTGCCGCAGACTGCCACGCTGAGCATCACGTTGCAGAACGCACAGGGGACGTTCGAGTTCGAACGCCCCACGGGGGAGGGTGAATGGACGATGAAAGGGCTGGCGGCGGACGAAAAGCTGGAGCAGAACAGCGTGCAGGACTTGTTGTTCCAGGTCACCTCGGTGCGCATGATAGGGCCTTTGGGCAGAAGTGAGCGGGAAGAGTACGGCCTGGCGAAGCCCCAGGCGGTCGTCACGTTGCGGACGAAGGAAGGCGAGCAAGAGAAGCGTTACACGCTCACGCTCGGCGCCAAGTTAGAGGAAGCGCGTAAAGCGTCCGGTGAGTCCGGTGAGGAAAAGCAATACTATTATGTGTTGCGTTCTTCGGAATCACCCTATTTCGTGCGCGTCAGCGAGTACCTGGGTAACACCCTGGCGAACAAGCAGCGCGCTGACTTCCTGGCAGCGCCCCCCACACCTACCCCGACGCCGACAGCAACCGCGCTGCCAAGTGGCGCGGAACAACCGCTTACACCTCCCGATTAAAGGGAAAGAATCCCAAAAATGTGCTTCTGGGGATGAGCTGATTCGAGGATTATGGTGTTATATTGGAGAGAAAGTGTAAGACCTTTTCCCGTTCATGGGGTGGGACGTGCGGGGAGGCTGTAGGGCAGCCGGGCACAGGTTGATAATCCAGCGTCAGGAGGTGTGGAGGCAGCTTGGACTGGGAGTGGTGTGGAATGTCTGAATTCTCAAGCTGGCAGTGCAGCTTCACAATTCCAAGGAGGTGATTAGATGTTCTCGCGGAAGGTTTTGATGCAACGTTTGGCCCAGGCCGGTTTTGATTTTACGTCATCGATTGCCGAACAAGCGCTCCTCAGTAGCACATTGCGGCCGATTATCATGCGCGAGCTGGAGAAGCGTCTGCTTTCCCAGATCGAGGCGTTGGCAGATCCGGCGCGGCCGCGTCAGGTGACGCAGGACAAAATCGACCTGGCGCGGGCGCTCATCCGTTCGGCAGAACGTGCCCTTGCCCGCAAGCAGATTTCCCGGCATGTCTTGCACCGGCTGCTCGAAGTCTTTTTGAAAAACACGGTGCTGGATGCCGACGATTCGGCGCGCGTGGCCACTGAAGAATTTATCAAGAAGCACGGCACCAACCCGCCGGTGACGATGGTCATCAGCCCCACCAAGATATGCAATCTGAAGTGCATCGGGTGTTATGCCGCCTGTTCACCCGGCAACGCCGAGACGCTCGACTGGGAGACTTTCAACCGTGTGGTGGACGATGCCAAGCGGCAGTGGGGTCTGCGTTTCATCACCATTTCGGGTGGTGAACCGCTCGCCTATCGCTCCAATGGCTATGACCTGATCGACTTCGTCAAGCGCCACCATAATTGCTTCTTCCAGATGTACACCAATGGCACGCTGATCGACGAGCGCATGGCCGAGCGCATCGCCGAGGCGGGCAATCTGATCCCCAACATCTCTGTTGAGGGATTTGAGGAGCGCACCGACGAACGCCGCGGCAAGGGCACCTTCCAGCGCATTCTGAAGGCGATGGAGAACTTGCGCAAGGTGGGGGTGCCGTATGGCATCTCCCTCACCGCCACCTGCCACAACGCCGAGGAGATCCTCTCCGACGAATTCATCGACTTCTTCTTCAACGAACAGCAGGTGGTCTATGCTTGGCTCTTCCAGTATATGCCCATCGGCCGCAGTTACACCCTGGATCTGCTGCCACGGCCGGAGCAGCGCGTCTGGATGTGGAAGCGCACGTGGCAGATCGTGCGCGAGAAGCAGATCATGATCGCGGACTTCTGGAACTGCGGCACGGCTTCAGATGGGTGCATTGCCGGTCTGCGCTCCAGCGGCTATATGTACATCGACTGGAACGGCAAGATGATGCCCTGTGTGTTCGTGCCCTACTCGGCCGGCAACATCAAAGAGATCTATCAAAATGGCGGCACGCTGGACGACATCTACGACGTGCCCTACTTCCGTGCCATTCGCGAGTGGCAGGCCGAATATGGCTTGTCCAAGCGCCGGCCGGAAGAGCACGGCAACTGGCTGGTGCCGTGTTCGCTCCGCGACCATTACGATGTGGGGCGGCGGCTGATCGACATGTACAAGCCAGAGCCGGAGGACGAGAACGCCGCCGAGGCCTTGCAAGATGGGCAGTACTACGAGGGCATGCTGGCCTACGACGAGGAGCTCTACAAGCTCTTCGACCCCATCTGGCAGGAGGTCTACCTCAAGAGCGGCCCCAGCGGCCCCATCGAGGACAAGAAGTAAGATCAGGGAGGCATCCCCGAAGGCAGCTGCATCCAGCAGCTGCCTTTTTTGTCAGACACCCTTGCAGCGGGCTGGATTTCGCCTGGAGGGAGAACGGAAGCAGCGGCCCGAAGTAAAGGCGGTTTATCCGCGCCGCGACCGGGCGGGAGTGCCCCCCACCCCGGCCCTCCCCCACGACGAGGGAAGGGAACGATTCCCCCTCTCCTACAGCTGTGGGAAAGGGGCAAGGGGGGTGGGGCACCTCCTCTCGCCCATCAGGAGCGAGAGGGCCGGGGGGTGAGGGCGCTCCCCTCTCGCCCGCAGCGCCGGGAGAGGAGGCTGGGGGGTGAGGGGGTCACGCTGCGCCGCGCGCGTGAGCGAGCGACGCGGTTTGAATCTTGCTCCAAAATGGAATGCACCCGTGCAGCAAGAATTTTTGCATGCATTAGCATCTAAGGTATAATTGCAACTTGATTCTGACACCCCCTACGCCGTTGTGGGCCGTTTAGGGGGTGTGTTGTGTGTAAAGGGCGTAATTTCGAACTCTTCCTGGAAGGAGGCAGTTTTCAATGGCAAAGAAGTGGGTTTATCTGTATGAAGACGTCGACGAGGTGGAGCGGCTGGTCGGCGGCGATTGGGATAAGGTAAAAGCACTCTTGGGTGGCAAGGGGGCGAACCTGGCCGAAATGTGGCGCATCGGCGTGCCGGTGCCGCCGGGTTTCACCGTCACCACCGAGGCATGCAATGCCTACCTCGCTGCCGGCGAGAAGTTCCCCGAGGGCATGTGGGAGCAGGAACTGGCCGCGATGAGGGCGCTCGAGGAGAAGACCGGCAAGAAGTTTGGTGATCCTAACAATCCGCTGCTGGTCTCCTGCCGTTCGGGCGCTAAATTTTCGATGCCGGGTATGATGGACACCGTGCTGAACATCGGCATGAACGACGAGACGGCTGCTGGCATGGCCCGGTTGACCGGCGATGAGCGTTTCGTCTACGATGCCTATCGTCGTCTGATTCAGATGTTCGGCAGCGTGGTGCTCGGCATCCCTGATGAACCCTTCGAGGAAGCGCTCGATGCGCTCAAGCACAAGCGCGGCGTCAAGTCGGACACGGATCTGACCGCCGAGGATTGGAAAGAGTTGACGGAGACCTTCAAGCAGATTGTCAAGCGGGAGATCGGGCGCGACTTCCCCC
>JANXAX010000260.1 GCA_025062175.1 Anaerolineae bacterium
GGGCACCGAGGTAAGCCGCGCCTCGGCGCGTTCTGACATTTTCGAGAAGGGCTGTTCCTACGACGTGGCCAGCGCCCCCGTAGACGGCCAGGATGCGCTGGCAGTGTATCGGGCAATGCGCGAGGCACTGGACTATGCCCGCCGGCACGGGCCTTATTTGATGGAGGCTAAGACATATCGCTATTCGGGACATTCGATGGGCGACCCAGAACGCTATCGCAGCAAGGCCGAGATTGAACGTTGGCGTGCCCATGATCCAATCGACCGACTGGCCAATGTGTTGCTCTCCCACGACCTCGCCGATAAAGCGGCTCTGGAAAAGATCCACCACGATGTCGAGCAGGAAATGGAAGAGATTGTGCGCTTTGCTCAGGAGAGTCCTGAGCCCGCTGACGCGGCGCTCTTTGAACATGTGTACGTGAATCCCATCCCCGAGCGGTAGGAGGTGCGTTCGTATGGCCTATATCACCATGCGCGAGGCTATCAGTCAAGCGCTCCGCGAGGAAATGTACCGCGATGAGCGCGTGTTCATTATGGGTGAAGAAGTGGGTGTCTGGGGCGGCACCTATGCGGTCACGCGCGGCTTCTTGGACGAGTTCGGTGAGAAGCGCGTGCGCGATACGCCCATCGCCGAGGGAGTTATCGTCGGTGCAGCCATCGGGGCCGCAATCGCTGGCTTGCGCCCAGTTGCTGAGCTGATGACCATCAACTTCGCCTTCCTGGCGATGGACCAGATCGTGAACCACGCGGCTAAGCTGCACTATATGTTCAACGGACAGATCCGTTGTCCGATGGTCATTCGCACAGTGGGCGGCGGCGGTCGTCAATTAGCGGCGACCCACTCACAAAGCCCGGACGCCGTTTTCGCCCATTTTCCCGGTCTTAAAGTGGTAGCGCCTGGCACGCCCGCCGATGCAAAAGGTCTGCTTAAGAGCGCTATCCGGGATGAGGATCCAGTTTTCTTCATCGAGCACGCCACACTTTATCAGCTGCGTGGCGAAGTACCCGAGGATGAAGAATATCTGGTACCCATTGGGGTCTCGGATGTCAAGCGCGAAGGCAAGGATGTCACGATCGTTTCCTATTCTAAGATGTTGCAGACGTCTTTGCAGGCGGCGGAACAACTGAGCAAGGAGGGAATCGAAGCCGAGGTGATCGATCTGCGCACCTTGCGTCCGCTTGACATGCTGCCGGTAGTGCAATCGGTCCAGAAGACCAATCGCTTGGTGGTGGTAGAAGAGGGCTGGCGTTCCTATGGAGTGGGCGCCGAAGTTGCTGCGCGTGTGATGGAACGCGCATTTGATTACTTGGATGCACCGGTGCGGCGCGTGGCACAACTCGAAGTGCCTTTGCCCTACAACCGCAGGTTGGAGCAGATGGCACTGCCCCAGGTGGAGGATGTCGTGCGGGCAGTCTATGAGGTGCTCTATCGCAAATGAACGATCTAGTCAAGGAGGGTTTCGGTGGCTGAACTGCTGACAATGCCCAAGATGGGTTTTGATATGGCAGAGGGGACCCTGGTGCAATGGGTCAAGAAGGAAGGCGACACACTGGCTGAGGGTGATGTAGTGGCCATCATCGAGACGGATAAGGCCAATGTAGAAGTGACCTCCTTCCGATCCGGGGTATTGCGCAAGATCTTGGTGCAGAGCGGGACAGTTGTGCCGGTCGGCAAGCCCATCGCCATTATTGGAAGCGCGGATGAAGACATCCAGAGCTTGCTCCAGGTTCAAGAGGGGATGGTGCCAGCGAGAGGAGAGGCGGAGGTTATTGGCGAGACGGAAGCGCCTCCCAGCGTGGAGGTCGGTGCGGTCCCTGAGCTAGTGGTGGGGCGTGTGCTTGCCTCGCCGGTGGCGCGGCGGATGGCTGCCGAATTGGGCATCGACCTGACCCAGGTACGCGGCAGCGGACCAGGTGGCCGCATCACCAAGGCGGACATCGAGGCCTTCGTGCGCGAATCGGCTCGGGAAGCGCCGCAACCCGTCGTCGCGCCACCGCCCGCTGTGCCAGCGCAACCTCCTGTCGGTGTGGAGTATGCCGTGGAGCTGGTCACGCCAATTCGTAAGACCATCTCGCGGCGCATGACTGAAAGCAAGCAGCAAGCGCCCCACTTCTATATCACAATGGAAGTGGACATGGAAGCAGCGGTGGCACTCCGCCAGCAGTTAAATACGCTGTTGCCGGAAGAGGAAAAAATTTCCATCAACGATATGGTCATCAAAGCCGCGGCAATTGCGCTGCGCCAATACCCCCGCCTCAACGCCTCGCTCGCCGGAGATGAAATCCATTTGCATCGCCGGGTAAACATCGGGATTGCAGTGGCGTTGGAAAGCGGCCTGATCACCGTGGTGGTCAAAGATTGCGACCAGAAGCCACTGAGCCGTATTGCCGTTGAGGCACGCGCCATGATCACCCGCGCTCGCGAGGGTCGCATGCAGGCAGATGATATCGTGGGGAGCACGTTCACCATCAGCAACCTGGGCATGTACGGGGTGGAGGACTTTGCGGCGATCATCAACCCGCCTCAGGCGGCAATCCTAGCTGTCGGTGCGGTGCGCCGTGTGCCTGTGGTCAATGATGCAGGAGAACTGGTAGCCGGTACGCGAATGAAAATAACCCTTTCGGCCGACCACCGCATCACGGACGGAGCAGAAGCGGCGCTGTTCTTACAGGCACTCAAAGCAGTGCTCGAGCAACCGATGCGACTTCTGCTATGAAGATCAGGTAAAGTGGTCAGGGGGCTATTTCACGGTTGGACACCGTTCGGCGATTCCGTTTCCTACTGTGTGACTTAGACGACACTTTGTATCCTGCCCACGCGGGGATTATGAAAGTGGTGGGCGAGCGCATCGGCCAGTTTATGGTCAATCATTTGGACGTTCCACCGGAAATGGCCCCCTCGTTGCGGCGTCTTTTTCGCGAACGTTACGGCACGACGATGCGGGGTCTCATCTTGCACTACGGGATCGACCCAGAACACTACCTGGAATTCGTCCACGATATCCCACTGACCGACTTCATCCGCCCCAATCCGGCTTTGAGCAGCATGCTAGGAAACATCGATCTTACCAAGGTGATTCTCACCAACGCCAGCCGCGAACACGCGCTGCGGGTGCTCGCCATTCTCGGAGTACAACATCACTTTGCTCAGATCATGGATGTGCGCGATTTCCACTACCACAGCAAACCCCATCGCTATGCCTATCGGCGTGCGCTCCAGATTCTCCAGGCACAACCTGAGGAATGCATCCTGGTCGAAGACATGCCCCGTAACCTGGCGCCGGCTGTGGCAATGGGTATGTTCGGAGTTCTGGTGCACAATCCCTACGTTGAAGCGGAGGACGGAACGGATGTGGCAGATATTTATGTGAATGACATCTTAGAGCTGGCAGACAAGCTACAGCCTATCATTGCTGCGTCGAAAAGTGCGCGACGTCAGACTTTAAGACTCTCTAGGGCGTTGAGGAAACGATCGACTTCCTCGGCAGTGTTGTAATGGACGATCCCCACCCGTACCATGCCTCCGGTGTGCTCGACTCCCAGCCGCTCGGTGACGGAAATGGCATAGTAGTTGCCATCCCAGACGAAGATGCCCTTGTCCCCAAGTCTTTGGGCAACCTCTTGAGGAGTATAGCCCCGCATACGGAAGGAAACGGTGGGCACGCGCTGGTCAAAACGCTCCAGATCGGTGATGCCATAGATGGTGACTCCGGGGATAGAACGCAATCCTTGCATCAAACGGACAAAAATGAGGCGTTCGTAAGCACGGATGGCGCACAAAGCTGCTTTGAGGGCGCGCCTGCGCCCCCCGAAGTAGGAATACTGGGCGGCAAAATTTTCCCCGTAACGCACGCCGATCTCAGCTAGGTAATCGACCGCAGCCTTAGCGCCGGCCAGTCCTTCATGGTTCTTGGTGCCTGTCTCAAACTTGTCTGGTGGCCGGTTGTCGGCGGGACGCACCTTGTAGGCTCTTAGTCGGTCTAGGATCTCGTAGCGCCCCCATAACACCCCCACATGGGGGCCGAAAAACTTATAGGCTGAGCACACCAGGAAGTCGCAGTTGATCGCCTGGACGTCAATCGGCCCGTGTGGGGCATAGTGCACTGCATCCACATAAAGCCATGCCCCTGCGGCATGAGCCCATTCGGCGATAGTACGCACATCGTTGATCGTGCCCACAGCGTTGGAGGCATAGCCCA
>JANXAX010000261.1 GCA_025062175.1 Anaerolineae bacterium
GTCGTGATCCGCAGCTTTGTGGCGCTCGAGCTCAACGCGGCCGCACGTCACGCTCTGACCATCCTGCAGCGCGACCTGGCCGCTCGGATGCCGCCTCAGAGCATCCGCTGGGTCGCTCCAGAGTCGTTGCACGTCACGTTGCAATTCTTAGGGGAGGTGCCTGCTGAAAAGATTGCCCCGATCATCGAGGCGTTGCGCTGTGTGTGCACCGACATCCCCGCGTTCTCCTTTGACCTGGTGAGCTTGGGGGTCTTCCCCAACCCGCGCCGGCCGCGTATCGTCTGGGTGGGTGTCCATGAGCCGCAGGGAGTGCTTGCCACACTCCATCAAAAGATAGGCCAAGCGCTGTCTCCGCTGGGCTTCCCACCCGAGGAACGCGCTTTTACTCCTCATCTCACCGTCGGCCGCGCTGCGCGCCACGCCTCGCCGGCCGACCTTCAAAAAGTAGGTGAGCAGATAGCCAAGCTAGACGTCGGCCTGATCGAAACTGTGCCTGTGGAACACATTGTTCTCATGAAAAGCGACTTACGGCCTGATGGGGCGGTGTATACACCGCAGGCAGTTTTACGTTTGGGAGCGGGTCAATCGGATGCGCTCCCGAAATACTCATCGGGGTAACGATGCGCATCAGCGGAACGTGTCTGCGCCAGATCCTTTCGCACGCGATTGAGGCGTATCCCTACGAGTGCTTCGGCTTCTTGGTGGGAATCGAGCAAGAGGGCGGCGTGGTGCAACGCGTCGAGCGTGGCACTAATGTGCTCCATGGTCAACCGGCCCGCTTCGAAATGGATGCTGTCGATTTTGTCCGTACTGCGGAAACGGCGGAACACATAGGGATGGCGATCATCGGCTTCTATCACTCCCATCCCGACTGGCCGGCAATCCCTTCCGAAGAGGATCTGAAACGGGCTTGGAGCGGTCACTATTACTTGATTGTGTCCATCATTGAGCGTCATCCGGTGATGGTGACCGTATGGCGGTTGGCCGACGATATGCCACGCCGCTTCCTCGAAGCACCCCTGGAAGTGAGCGACGCAATATAGGCTGGTTATCCTCCTTTCGAATGTGCTAAAATGGAGGTTGTGGAAGAGGGTGCTTCGGTGCGCTTCGTCGTGGATGTGATGCTGGGCAGCTTGGCACGCTGGCTGCGCCGGCTGGGTTACGACACCGATTATGCCAACGACCGGGACGACCGGGAGCTCGTGCGCATCGCCCGTGCCGAAGGGCGTGTCCTGCTCACGCGTGACAGTGCTCTGGCGACGCGAAAAGGTATTTCCACACTGCTGATCGAGAGCCAGGCGCTGGATGAACAGCTGGCCCAGGTGGTGCGCGCTTTTCCTCCACCTCATGAGGTACAAATGCCGCGTTGTGCAGAGTGTAATGCTCCCCTGCAAGCTGTCTCTCCGGACGAGGTGGTGGAACAGGTGCCATCCTACATATACTGTACTCGTAAGCACTTTCGCCGTTGTCCAGGGTGTGGGCGCGTTTATTGGCCCGGCAGCCACTGGGAACGCATTCACCAACGCCTGAAACTCATAAGAAGCAGGGGGTGTGATGCGGATAGCCCTTAGTGCCCCACCATGAGTCAGAAGACGTCTGAGAACCGGCTACCTGAGAGTTTGCCAGCCCCAATGGGCAGTCAACGACCCGAGAGAAACAACGCGTTGGATACCCCCCTAGAAGCACAGCCAATCTGGAAAGAAGCATGGCATCTGTGGCGTTGTGGTACACAAGTGGCGCACGCACCGCTTGCAATTGACTCCAGACATCCGCGGCATTAAAATGGCCACTGGATCAAACACAACTAAAGAGTCGGAGGAGGCGGGCGAGAGAGACCTTCCAGTTGAGGCGCCGAAGGTGCAAGTGTGTGAGCTGGCCCGATCTCGCACAACGACGCTCTCAGGCAAAAGGATCGCTCGCTGACGACACTCTGGAGAGTCGGCCCGGAGGCCGCACCGAAGGAGCAAGCCTTGCCCAGACTGGATTTCGGCGGGCGAAACTCTCAGGTACAGGACAGAGCGATGGGCGCGTATGTAAATGCGTCCATTTTTTGTTGTCATACAGGGGATTGTGCGCCATGATAGCCGACAAAATGAGAAGAACAGTGCCTTACTACCAGTATATAGAGCACCGCGCGCGGATGAAATCGCTCGCCGACCGGGAGATATCCATGGCCATATTCAGGTAGTTGCCTGTTCTGGGTTTGTTTGTAAACTGTAGAAATATAGCGTCCTGCATTAGAACACTGGCAAAAAAGAGGAGGAAAAAGGAAAAAGATGAAACTCGACGCCAATGCTCGCTATACGGACAGCCACGAATGGCTTCGCAAAGAGGGTGACGTGTTGATCTGCGGGATCACAGACTACGCCCAGGAAGAGCTGTCCGACGTGGTATATGTGGAGCTACCTGAAGTGGGTGACTCGCTCAAGAAGGGTGAACGCTTCGGGGTGATCGAATCGGTCAAGGCCGCCTCCGATCTCTACATGCCTGTGAGCGGAGAGATCATCGCGGTGAATCAGGAATTGGTCAACGCTCCAGAGCTGGTGAACAAGGATCCCTATGGGAAGGGATGGATGATAAAGATCAGGCCTTCCAACCCAGCGGAGTGGGATATGCTCCTCAGCCCGGAAGAGTACGAAAAATCGGTCGCAGGAGCGTGAAAGATGCCCTACATTCCGCATACGGACGCTGAGCGGCGGGCTATGTTAGAGACCATCGGCGTCCCTTCATTGGAAGCCTTGTTCGAGGACGTGCCGGCGCAATGGCGCTTTCCTCGTCTCGGTCTGCCGCCGGCGGCCTCAGAAATAGAAATCCTGGATGAGCTGAACGCACTGGCACGTAAGAATTATGCTGTAGGGGAGTTTGCCCTCTTCCTCGGCGCCGGCGCGTATCATCACTTTATCCCCAGTGTGGTCGATCATCTGGCCAGCCGTGGGGAGTTCGTCACCTCCTACACACCCTATCAGCCTGAGGTGAGTCAGGGAACTCTGCAGGCGATGTTTGAATATCAAAGCATGATCGTTCGACTCACAGGCATGGAGGTGGCCAACGCCAGTCATTATGACGGCGCGACCGCGATGGCCGAGGCAGCCCTGATGGCCCTCGGTGTGGCGAAAGGTCGCCGGAAAAAGATCCTGATATCACCGACCGTCCACCCCCAATATCGCCAGGTCCTGCGCACCTATCTGCCACCGGACAGCGATCTCGCCTACGTCACCGGCGACGAGACTCTGACGGCAAGAACTTCTGATTTATTGGCCCAGATCGATGCGGAGACGGCCTGCTTGATCATCCAGAACCCCAACTTTTTCGGGGAGCTGGAAGATGTGACGGGACTGGCAGAGCGAGTACATGCTCAGGGTGCTCTGCTGGTGGTGGTTAGCAATCCGATCATCAGCCTGGGCCTCTTGAAGCCTCCTGGAGAATACGGCGCTGATATCGTGGTCGCGGAAGGACAGCCGCTCGGTGCCGGTCTGAACTGTGGTGGGCCGTATCTGGGCATTTTCGCTACCCGTGAAGCGTATGTGCGCCGGATGCCCGGTCGTTTGGTCGGCGAGACAACGGATCGCAAAGGACGCAGAGGCTATGTGTTGACGCTCACACCCCGCGAACAACACATCCGGCGTGAAAAGGCCACCAGTAACATCTGCACCAACCAGAGCTTGATTGCTCTACGTGCCGCAATCTATTTGGCTTACATGGGCAAACAAGGGCTGCGTGCTGTCGCCGAGTTGTGTTATCACAAAGCCCACTACGCAGCGCACGCGATCGCTCAACTTCCTGGCTTTGCCGTGACGACCGCGCGGCCTTTCTTCAACGAATTTCGGGTGCGATGCCCTATGCCCGTATCACAGCTGAACCAATTTCTGTTGGATAAAGGCATTCTAGGTGGCTATGACCTGGAACGAGATTACCCCCATCTGCGACAAGAGACGCTGATCTGTGTGACTGAGATGAATACACGCGAACAGATCGACCGACTGGTCGCCGCTTTGCAGGAGGCAAGTCGATGAGCGAGCCATTGTTGTTCGAGCTGTCCACGCCTGGCCGCACTGCCTTTACGTTGCCCCCCCTGGATGTGCCGGCAGCGCCGTTGCCTGAAGATTATCTGCGTGCGGACCTGCCATTGCCAGAAGTGAGTGAGCTGGAATTAGTGCGTCATTTCACCCGGCTGAGCCAGCTCAATTACTGCATTGACA
>JANXAX010000262.1 GCA_025062175.1 Anaerolineae bacterium
GAAACTCAGGCGTCCAGTACCATATTTCCTCGAGCTCCGCAAAGATACCTGGCTCCGCTTCGTCGAACGGCTGATCCAGCAAGGTCGCCATATATTCAGCCCAACGCTGGTAATCTGGATCCGTAGCAGATTGTTTTAGATACGCTGCCCGGTTGTTCACTTCCGCGAAGAGGAACAACTGATCCCCTCGGGCGAAGATAGCCATCCGCTGGACACCTGAGCGTTTGAGCGCCTCATGTTGCGAGGGCCACAACGCCTTATGCGCCTGAATATATTCTTCTTTCTTCCCAGGCTTGACACGATAGACGAAAGCGATACGTTCCACGCACCCCTCCATCTTTGGAACATTGGTGTTTTATTAAGCGGAAACACGTAGCGAGATCGATTTTGGGAAAGGAAGAGCTTTTATTGTGTGCAGGGGTACGCCTCCTTGCATAGAGTCAAACCTCAGCCGGTTTTCTTTTGTCGCGTCTATAAAAACGTTTGCCAAAACGTTTAGCAATAATCATTATATCATAAGGATGCCAATTTGTCAAGGTTTTTGGCTTTTCAATTTTCAGACATTACTTTTATAGGAAAAACTGGAAAAACCCTGAGCGCGGGAATGCATTTTCTTGTTGCAAGGAAGTGAAACAGAGGTTAAGCAAGAGCAGACTCCATTGTAAGCCCACCGCCATCCGCCGGCGCGGCCAGCGGGCGTCCCCGTAGCGTCCTCCAGGCTCCGTCCAAACGGAGCGCCCTCGCCGAGGCACAACACCCGCATCGGTTGGGTGGCAGGGCACGGCGTGCCATGTCCCCCACCGCTGCCAATCCGGGATGCCTATCCCATCGTATCGGAGACGGAATACACCCCCGTACAATACCCCTTTGACGACACCAGAAAAGAGGTGTTAAGATGAAAACCGGTGGTAGACTCTCAGAAGATCGATAGCATCTCCCCGACACGTGCGATGCGGATCGCGCTCAACGGCTGGTTCTGGGATCAACCGACTACGGGCAGCGGCCAGATGGTACGCCACCTGTTGCCCGCATTGCTCGAGGCGGACGAGGGTCTCGAGATTCTGCTGGTCCTGCCGCGTTGGGCAGCGGATCAGATCACAGTGCGATCATCACGCATGCAAGTGGTGGCCGCGCCGTGCCATCCTAGCCATCTCGGTAAGGTATGGTTCGAACAGGTCACGTTTCCCCGGCTGTGTGCGCAACATGGAGCCGACTTGGCCCATATCCCCTACTTCGCACCCCCGTTGCAGCCTCTCCAGCCGACGCTGGTCACCATCCATGACCTGATCCCACTAGTGTTGCCGGCCTATCGCGGCGGGCCATTGGTGCGCTTGTACACCGCGTTGGTTGCCACGGCAGCGCGCCGTGCTCATTTCATCTTGACGGACTCGCAGGCCAGCCGCCAGGATATCCAGGAGCATCTGGGCATTTCGCGTGACCGGGTGCGTGTCGTCTACCTGGCAGCTGCACCGCATTACCGTCCAGTGTGCGATGCTGCGGCGCTACGTACGGTGCGCGAGAAATATCGCCTTCCGGAACAGTTCGTGTTATGGCTCTCCGGCTTCGACGTGCGCAAGAACGCGGCCGCATTGTTGCACGCGTACACATGGGTGGTGGATGCTTTGGGAGACGCATATCCGCTGGTGATGGCCGGCAAGCTGCCCGAGCGGGATACCCCTCTCTTCCCCGACCCTCGGCGCATCGCGACGCAGTTGGGCATCGGCGCTGCCGTGCGCTATCCCGGTTACATCGCCGAGGAAGACAAGCCGGCCGTGTATAGCGCCGCGCGCGTGTTCGTCTATCCCTCGCGCTACGAGGGTTTTGGCCTGCCCGTCCTGGAGGCGATGGCGTGTGGCACCCCAGTGGTCACCAGCAACGTCAGCGCGCTGCCCGAACTGGCCGGTGATGCCGCTTTCCAGGTATCCCCAGAAGACACGCGCGCCATAGGCGCCGCCATCATCGCACTGTGCGTGGACGCAGCGTTGCATGCAGAGATGCGTCGTCGCGGACTGGCGCGCGCCGCTACCTTCACCTGGCAGCGCACCGCTGTGGCCACATTGGATGTCTACCGTCACCTGTTGCAGAATCGATTTCGGACCGACAATGTTTTATCCTGACATTACACAGACGTTGGGCAGCGTCCGCACAACGGGCGTTGAAACGATCGATGCGCTGTAATGCACGCTTCCGTCCGGGTATGTGCATCCAGCAGCAGCGTTGGGAGGGCCTATATGCAAAGCGACCGCGGACAAGGACTTATCGAGTATGCCCTTTTGATCGCGCTGATCGCCTTCATGGTGATCGGTGCGGCTTTCATCCTGGGGCGTAACCTGTACACCATCTTCTATGGGATCGCGGAGGCGCTGCAATTTGGCTGCGGCCAAGTGAGCGCCGAGACGTTCCGCAGTTATGCTGGCGAAGGCACTCCCCCATCGAGTCCCCCTGCCCTCAGCCAGCGTCCTGCCGAGGGCACCGTCACGCAGGGCTACTGGTTCTGTCACAAGGGTTTGGACATCGCCAACGATGAGGGGGTTCCGGTGCGCGCTGTGGCTGGGGGGATCGTGCGCTTCGCCGGCTGGAGCGAGCGCGGCTACGGCTATATGGTGGTGCTGGATCACGGCGGGTATCAAACCCTGTACGCACACCTCAAGCAAACCCCCAGCGTCTCGACCGGTCAGTCGGTGTCAGGCGGCGCGGTGTTGGGGCTGATGGGCAACACTGGCTTCTCCACCGGTCCGCATCTCCATTTTGAGATCCGCTTGGGCAGCGAGTTGGTCGATCCCACCTTGTACCTGCCGTGATAGCGAGACAACCGTCAATCGCTGGCCTTCTATGGACCGCTTCCATCCCCCCGTTTGAAATGCACCCCTCAAATTGGCACAACGCTCTCGTGATGCTATGATGCAGTAAGCTGAGCAATCCAATCAGATTGGTATTCGAGCCTATGGTGGTGGACGAACGTGTGTTAGATGCTATTCTCCCAGCGGTTGAAAAGCCAGCGCGTTACGTCGGGGGTGAATATAACAGCGTCGTGAAGGATTGGGAGCATGCAGAGGTCAGGGTTGCCCTGGCATTCCCGGATATCTACGAGCTGGGGATGAGCAACCTGGGCCTGGCCATCCTGTACGACATCCTCAACCAGCGCCCGGATGTCCTGGCCGAGCGCGTCTACGCACCCTGGCCGGACATGGAACGGGCATTGCGCCGCGCCGGGATCCCGCTCTATTCGCTGGAAAGCCGCCATGCCCTCGCCGACTTCGACCTGATCGGCATCAGCCTGCCTTATCCTCAGCTTTATACCAACGCGCTGACACTGCTCGAGCTGGGGGGCCTGCCGGTGTTGAGCGCGGCGCGGGATGCGCGTCATCCGCTGGTGATGGCAGGCGGCTGTGCCACGTATAACCCTGAGCCGATGGCCGACTTCATCGACTTCTTTGTCATTGGGGAGGGTGAAGAGGTTATCTTGGAGATCGTGGATGCAGTGCGTGAAGTACGCCGCGCCGACCGCGAGACCCAGCTGCGCCGCATGGCACGCATCCCTGGCATCTATGTGCCGCGCCTCTATCGCCCCCGCTATGCCCCGGACGGAAGGCTGGAAGCGGTCGAGCCAGTCTGCGCCGAAGCACCACGGAAGATTGTCAAGCGCATCGTCCCCATTCTGCCCAAGCCAGTGACGCGCTTCGTGGTGCCCTATTTGGGCATCGTGTTCGACCGTGCGGCTGTGGAGATCCAGCGCGGCTGCACTCGTGGCTGCCGGTTTTGTCAGGCGGGGGTCGTCTATCGTCCGGTGCGTGAGCGTCCGGTCGAAGAAATTGTCGCCGCGGTGCAAGCGATCGTTCGAGAAACTGGCCACGGTGAAATCGGTTTGCTCAGCCTCTCCAGCACCGATTACCGCGCCATCGAAACGCTCATCCGCACGCTGCTTGAAAACACGCGCGGGCAACACGTCTCGCTCTCGTTGCCCAGCTCGCGGGTGGAAAGTGTCACGCTCGAGATGGTCGATCTGCTAACCCAAGGGCGACGCACCGGCTTCACCTTCGCACCCGAGGCGGCCAGCGACCGCCTGCGCGAGGTGATCAACAAACCCATCCCGTCGCACGAACTGCTGGCGCTGGTCGATGCGGTGTACAGCCGCGGCTGGCGGCAGGTCAAACTGTATTTCATGATTGGACAGCCCACCGAGACGGAGGAGG
>JANXAX010000263.1 GCA_025062175.1 Anaerolineae bacterium
CCATCTTCCGCCATGTGCGCAACACGTTTGAGTGGGAACCGCCACGCGACCTGCCGCCGCGCTACCAGGTGATCGGCGCCTTTCGCGGCGATGGGGGTGTCCAGTTTGATCCTGTCAGCAAAAGGGTCACAGTGACAAACCGTTATCTGGAACGCAGCCAGCTCGCCATACAGGCGGTGTACGCGTTGGATGAGGATCAGGGCAGCTATATGAGTCGCACCGATCCGACGCAACTGCAACCGCCCATCTCCCAGCGTGTCACCTTCGCCTTCGGAATGCCGCCCGATATTCTGGACACCCCCTATCCGGAGAAGCTGGTGCTGGGCTTCTATGAGATGCTGGGCCGGCCTTCGCCCCCGATCCAGCCGCGTGAGTTTCTCACCGGGCAGGCGTTGCTCGAGTATGCGCAGAACAACTTTGCCTATTTCGGTCTGAGCGCCGCACCGGACGTGACCGTTGACCTGCGCGTGATTGGCCTGCAATACTATCCAGAATTGGAAACGCGTGACGTCTTGCAGTCCTCGCTAGGAGAGCAGCCCCGCTTTATGCTGGTGAGCCTCAATCTGGAGGAGAGGAGAGAATATTTTTCCACCCGGGTTGAGCAACCCATCGAATGGCTCACCACCTGGGTCAATGGCAGGTGGAAAATTGACCGACGCGTCGATCTGCGGTAGCATAGAGCGCCCGGTGGGTTCGCTTGGGCATGGGGCCGTGCCGGTCACCGAGACCGAAGAGAGAGTGGGGATATCTTGGTAAGGGGCAATGGCCATGAATTCCCGCACTAGGATGGCGCTGGCAATGCGCCATGAGATCCCCGACCGTGTGCCGGTGATGTGCCAGCTGGCCCTGGGGCACTATTTCCTGAACACGGGCATCCCGCCGCACCGCATCTGGTTCACCAGTGAGGGCTTCGCTGAGGCACTGGTGATGCTCCAGCGCCGTTATCGCTTTGATGGCATCCTCATCAACCTGCCCGGCCGCCCGCCTGATTTGCTGGACGAGGTTGCCTCGCTGACCCGGACGCCAGAGGGGGGAGAACGCCTCGTCTGGCGCAACGGCGAGGTCACCATATTCCCGCCCGATGACAACCCTTATCATCTCATGCCGGACGGCAGCAAGCCGCCGCGCGCCGACTTCGCCACCTTGGATGCGGATCGCCTGGAGGTCCTGGACGACTTGGTGGGTTACACGTGGGGCGTGTATCACATCCCGCACATCGCCGGCAAGGCGCGTCGTGGCCCGCTGACCGAAATCCCTGATTACTTCCTGCGCACCATCGACCTGGTGCTGGAACTCACCCATCACGAGGTCTCGATCCACGGCGAGGTCTTCTCGCCGTTCACGCACTTCATGGAGTTGTTCGGTTACGAGAATGCCCTGGTCAACCTCTTGATGGATCCGGACAAGGCCCATGCCCTTCTCGACCGGCTGACCGAGGCGGTGGTCGCGTGGGCGGTGGCGCAGGCACGGCGTGGAGTGGATGCGGTGCTCATTTCCTCCGCCTTTGCCGGTGGGCCGTTCGTCAACCGGCAGATGTATCGCGAGTTCGTGTTGCCTTATGAACGACGGGTGGCCGAGGCGGTCAAGAGGGAAGGGGTGATCGTCTATACCCACACATGCGGCAGCATCGGTGACCGGTTAGACCTGATGGTCGAGACGGGCACTCAGGGCATCGACACGCTCGACCCTCCGCCGCTGGGCAACGTCCACCTGGCCGACGCCAAGCGGCAGGTCGGTGACCGCGTGTTCATCAAGGGCAACATGAACGCTGTCGAGATGCTCACTTATACCACCCCGGAGCAGGTCATCGCCCACGCCAGCGAGCGCATCCGCATCGGTGCGCCCGGTGGTGGTTACATCCTGAGCACGGCGTGCTCGGTCTCGCCGCGCATGGAGCCTTGGAAGCTCGAGCTGCTCACGCCGTTGGCCGAGGAGATCGGGCGCTATGCGCGCGCCGCGAAGTAAACGTAGGAACGGAATATGTTGCTGGAAGAGACATACACATATCGTGAAATCCACGAGCAGCCCCAGGTGCTGGCCCGCCTGTTGGAGCGCGAGCGCCCCGCGGCGCAGGCATTGGCGGCGGCGCTGCGCCAGCGCCAGGTCGATTATGTGCTCATCGCTGCACGCGGCACCAGTGACAACGCCGCACGCTATGCGCAGTATCTGTGGGGTGCGGTCAACGGCTATGTAGTGGCGCTGGCGACGCCCAGCTTGTTCACAATCTATCATGCACCGCCGCGGCTGGGCAACGCCTTGGTGGTCGGCATCAGCCAGAGTGGCAAGAGCCCGGATATCATCGCCGTGCTCGCCGAGGCGCGGCGTCAGGGCGCCTTGACCGCGGTGATCACCAACGCGGTCAACTCCGAGCTGGCGCGTCAGGGGGATTTCGTGCTCGATCTGGGCGCTGGGGAGGAACGTGCCGTGGCCGCGACCAAGACCTACACGGCCGAGTTGGCGGCGATTGCCCTGTTGAGCTGCTGCCTGGCCGAGGACGGGACGAGGTGGGAGGCGCTCCGTGCCGTCCCGGATGCGGTGGCCGCCACCCTATCTGCCCATGCCGATATGACCCAGGTGACACGACGCTATTACGCGATGCGCCACTGTGTGGTGCTTGGGCGGGGTTACAACTACGGCAGCGCCTTTGAAATCGCCCTAAAGTTAAAAGAACTCACCTACACGGTGGTCGAGCCTTATAGCAGCGCCGATTTTCTGCACGGCCCGCTGGCGGTCATCGAGGCGGGTTTCCCAGTGCTGGTGGTGGCGCCCAGCGGTTTGACGCTGAATGAGTTGCGTCACCTGGTGCAGATGCTGCGCGAACGCGGCGCCGAGGTGCTCGCCATCAGCGATGACGCTGAACTGTTATCCCTGGCCCACACCCCTCTGCCGTTGCCACAGCCGCTGCCCGAGTGGCTCTCCCCGCTGACATGTGTGTTGCCGGGCCAACTGCTGGCGATGCATCTCGCCTATGCACGCCACGGCAATCCCGACCAACCGCGCGGGTTGCGCAAGGTGACGGAGACGATGTAATGCCGCTCCCCGTCACGAACGCCGCTGCGCAGCGCGTCTGGGGGCGCTATGAGGTGGGCCAGCCGGAATGGATGCCGGTGGCGCTGCGCATCGGCGACCGGGTCTATATGTTGGATGCGCACTTCAATTGGGATGGGCTGACCTAAGTGTCCTCGATCGACCCTGGCTTTCCGGTTGACCTCGCCGGGCTGCGCCGTGCCGTCGGTCGGGAGGTGGAGATTTAGGGCGGCGCGGAAGTGGGTTTGCTGCACAAGGGCACGTGCCAACAAGTACGGGAGCGCGCGGCAGGTGTTGGAGCGTGCTGTGACGGCGGGAGGACGCTTCGTGTTGCGCGAGGCGAACAACCTCCCGCCGGGTGTTCCGGAGGAAGACCTGGCCGCGATGTCCCAGGCTGCTCTCGAGTTCGGGCAGCTGGGGTGATCCTCCCACCTCAGACGAATTTGGTGATGCGTTGGCGCACGTCCTGAGCGAAGCGTTCGATGTGTGCCACCACGAATGCCGTGATGTCGCGCTGCGGATCCGTGATCAAGGGGGTGAGATCCATGGCGAAAGTCAGCCCCTCGCTCACATCCACCGCGTGCGAGGCGTGGTAGGTCGCGTGGGCACGACGGCGCCCCAGCGTCGCCAGGTCGTAGCGCTTGCCGCCGCAGATCTGCGAGTCGAAGATGCCCAACAGGGCGGCTTGCAGGTTAGGGTGTGCCGACACGTCGAGTGCCACTTTATCCTCATCGAGCAGCCAGTCCAGGTCGCGCCACACTTCGCAGCCGTAGAGCTGTTTGGGGCGCTGATCGGCAGGCAGGCTGCGGATCGCCTGGATGACGCGCACGGCCACGCCAACATGGGTGTCGTGTTTGTCGGCCAGGTTATGGGTGTAGACCACTTCGGGCCGTGCCAGGCGCAGCAAGAGGGCGATGTCGTTGACCGGGCCGGGGTTGTTGACATCCTTGACCGCCGCGCTGGGATAGTCGAGCAGGGCTTGGGCGGCATATTCGCCCACCACGGCGGCTTTCTTCTGCTCCTTGATGCGCACCTCGCGCATCTGCTCGTCGGTGTAGTCCTTGTATAGATCGTCGCGCGGCGAGCCGGCGCCGTTGGTGACCACCACGCCGGTGAACCAGCGGTCGGTTCGCTGGAAGCATTGGAGGAT
>JANXAX010000264.1 GCA_025062175.1 Anaerolineae bacterium
AGGTGAACGAGGGACGCACCAAGACCGGATATCCCAGCCGTTCCGCCACGCGCAGGGCATCGTCCACCGTGCTCACCACCTCGCTGGGGGGCGAGAGCAACCCGACTTCTTCCATCGCTTGCTTGAACAGACGACGGTCCTCGGCCAGTTCGATACTCGTCGAGCAGGCTCCGATGAGCTCGACCCCGTAGCGTTCCAGAATCCCCCGCTTTTGCAGCGCGACGGCCAAGTTTAACCCTGTCTGCCCGCCGACTGTGGGCAGGATCGCATCTGGCCGTTCGAGCGCGATAATCTGCTCACAGATCTCGGGCGTGAGGGGTTCGATATATGTCACGTCGGCAAACTCGGGGTCGGTCATGATGGTGGCCGGATTGGAGTTGACCAGGACGACGCGATATCCGTGCGCGCGCAAGGCCTTGCACGCCTGCGCGCCACTATAATCGAACTCACAGCCCTGACCGATGACGATCGGGCCAGAACCCAGCACCATAATGGTATGCAAGTCGGTTCGCTTGGGCATCGGGACTTTTTAGCAATTCCCCCTTTCTGCGCTATCATATTCCTGCATTCCTGCAGGCCACTTTATGGGACTTCCACAATCTCGGCCTGGCCAGTTTCGGTATCATACCACGCAAAGGTGCTTCGACCAAAGCGCCCCATTACCTCTCCTGGGTTGAGCAAGAGGGTCTGGCCAACCTGTTCCATATGTGCCGTGTGGTCATGGCCGTAGAACACGGCAGCATAGCGCCCCGATTCGGCCAGACGACGTGCAATAGGGGGATAATGGTTTGCCGCCAGATGGCGGCCACCCAGCTCCAGTTCAGCCAGCTCGCCGTGGAGCACTACGTTGCCGGCTGCGGCAGCGTTGCGCGTGAGCAGCCATTTGTCTCCATCGTTGTTGCCCCACACTACGTGCACTGGTCCCTTGAAACCCTGTGCCAGTTGAGTCAACGTGAACGGGGCGCAAAAATCGCCACAGAAGATCAACGCGTCGGCCTCTTGCACCCGGCTGAGCACACTCTCCAGCTTCCAGATGTTGTCATGGATGTCGGATAGAATGGCGATACGCACGGCAAACCTCCTTAATAACAACAATGTCTCTCCTACCCATTATAGCAGATATTCGCGCTATCCTGATAACGCGCAGCTCCGCGGTAATCTGGCCAGAGCACATAAGCGCTGAGAGCACTGCATTGAGGAAAGCGAAAGTTCAAACCGAACCACGCGCGTCAGCAAGTGGCGTGTGAACCGCTTGCTACCGACCGACACTCGAACACCGCTCACGCAAGGCACACTCTCGCAACGCCCTTGCCGGGGTATTTGTTTCCCTTCTCGTGTTAGCGTATAATAACTGCCCAATACCGCTGCCCAATCTACTGTGCGGCAGAGTGGCTGCGGCATGATCAGAGAACGAGAGACCTGTCCTGCACGATGCGCTGTTCAGGTTAGTGGTTATCAGATTGTGACAACAGATCGAGTCGGTGTTTGAGATAATGATACGCGACATAGAACTGCTCCGATCCGTCGAATATCGACGCAAACTTTCCCAGTGTGTGCATTGTGGCTTGTGCTTGTCGGCTTGTCCTACCTATGCCATCTTCGGCCTCGAGACGGATGGGCCACGTGGCCGCATCGCGCTGATGCGCGCCGCGGCCGAAGGGCGCATCAGTCTGGAAGATTTCCGGCGTGCCTTTGCCCCACACATCATGTTATGCCTCGCCTGTCGCGCGTGTGAGACAGCGTGTCCATCCGGGGTGCGCTATGGGGAGTTGGTGGAAACCGCACGCCTGGTGGTAGAACACAACCGCACCCCAGGTTTGGGAGAGCGCCTGCTGCGCTGGGTAGGCATGCAATTGGTGTTACCCCGTTTGTGGTTGCTCAAGCTGCTGGCTCGTCTCTTGTGGCTGTACCAGGTCAGCCAACTGCAGCGCGTGGTACGCGCTTTGCATCGCTGGTTGCCCAAAACGCTGCGCGCGATGGATAACATCTTACCACCCATTACGCCGCGTTACTACAATTATCGCCGACCGGTACTAGCATCGGGAATGTCCCATGGTCGTCTGCTCTTCTTCACCGGTTGCATCCAGGAAGCGTTTCTATCCCAGGTCAACCAGGCAACTTTGCGCGTCCTCCAGCGCAATGGTTATGAAGTCCATGCACCCACGGAACAAACCTGCTGTGGCGCACCTCACTTGCATTTGGGCGACCTGGAAACGGCACGTCAACTGGCACGGCGCAACATTGACGTCTTTCTAAGCCAGGACGGCCATTACGAAGCGGTGATTTGCAATGCAGGAGGATGTGGCACGATCCTGAAAGAGTACCCCCATCTTTTAGCGGATGATCCAAAATATGCGGAACGGGCGCGACGCTTCGCGGCGCTGGTCAAGGACGTCAGTGAGTTCCTGGCCGAACATCTCAACGTGCCGCCACGAGGGGAGATCAAGGCGCGTGCCACTTATGCTGATTCGTGCCACTTGCGCCATGGCCAGAAGGTGGTAAGCCAGCCGCGCAAGCTGCTCAAGTCGATTCCTGGCCTGCAGCTGGTGGAGCTCCAGGCACCGGATCGCTGTTGTGGCAGCGCTGGCGTGTACAACATCGCCCAAGTGGATGCCGCCACTGCCATCCTGGACGCCAAGATGGCTGACATCGCCGCTACCGGTGCCGATCTGATCGTGACGACGAACACAGGATGCCATATGCAGCTGCTCGCCGGCGTGCGTCGCGCCGGCCTCTCGGCTCAGGTGATGCACCTCGTCGAGGTGCTCGACCTCTCTTACCGCCTCGGCGATGGTTCCTCTGCTGCGACCGCTGTTGTGCAAAGGGAAGACGCACGATGAAAACCGCTGTGACACCGATGGCAATTTCGGCTTCGCCTTTCGACGTCCTCGCCCGGCTGCTGGGCGAGGGACAGGTCATCACCCATCCGGTCGAGCTGATCCCCTATGAACGCGATGGTACATTGGTGCGCGGCAGGCCTCAGGCGGTGGTCTTGCCGCATTCCCTCGATGACGTCGTCCGGGTGGTGCGCTGGGCAGCCGAGCATCGCATACCCCTGGTCGCGCGAGGTGCCGGCACCGGGCTTTCCGGCGGCGCCGTCGCCGAAGAGGGCGGCGTGATCGTCAGCTTTGCGCGCATGAAACAGATCCTCACGTTCGACCGCGAGGGCGGTCTGGTGATCGCCCAGCCAGGGGTTACCAACCAGACACTGGACGAGACAGTCAAAAAGCTCGGGCTATACTTCCCACCCGACCCATCTAGCGGACGCTCGGCGACGCTCGGCGGCAATATCGCCGAGAATTCTGGCGGGCCACATTGCTTTAAGTACGGCGTGACCACGAATTATATCAACGGCCTGGAAGTGGTATTGCCCGATGGGCAGGTACTCCGATTGGGGGGCGTTGCGGCCGACTACCCCGGTTATGACTTCCTCAGCCTGTTTACCGGCAGTGAAGGCACTTTGGGTCTGATCACCGCTGCCACGTTGCGGCTGATGCGCAACCCGCCCGCCGTCAAGACAATGATGGCTGCTTTCGATTCAGTCGAGGAGGCCGGCAACGCCGTGTCGGCCGTCATCGCGCGCGGTTTGATGCCCGCCACGATGGAGATGATGGACCAGAAGATGATGCGCATCATCGAGGACTTTGTGCACGTTGGTCTGCCGGTGGAAGCAGGTGCCGCGTTGATCATCGAGGTGGACGGCTATCCGGAGAGCCTGGATGCGCAGATGGACGAGGTAGTGGACTTGCTCCGCCGCCAGAATGCGCGCGAGTTGCGTGTCACACAGACACCTGAGGAGCGCGAGAAGCTGTGGTACGGCCGCAAGAGTGCTTTCGGCGCCATCGCTCGTCTGGCACCGTCTTACTACGTGCTGGATGGCACGGTGCCGCGCAGCCGGCTAGGCGCGGCTCTGGTGGGTGTCGATCGTATATGCAATGCGCTCAACCTGCGCGTGGCGAACGTCTTCCATGCCGGTGACGGCAATTTGCATCCTCTGGTGTTGATCGATGATCCTGATGACCACGAACTGCTCGAACGGGTGCATGAAGCGGGACGACAGATCATGCAACTGTGTTTGGAGCTGGGTGGCAGCATCACTGGCGAGCACGGTGTGGGCATCGAGAAGCGCGCCTATATGGCACTGATGTATGATCATGCGACCCTCTCGGC
>JANXAX010000265.1 GCA_025062175.1 Anaerolineae bacterium
GCCCGACGATACCATTCCGGCAGCTCGGCATCGGGCACATCGCCGAGGAAGTGCACGCGGTCATTCAACTGAAGCGAACGCGCCAGTATCTCCCACGATGCCCGCATCGGCCCGTCGCCGATGATGGTCAACACGACGTCCGGGAGCCGGCTCAGTGCTTGCAATAGCGTGTTCAGCCCCTTGTAGTAGCGCAGGCGTCCGACGAAGAGGAGGCGCAACGTGTCGCCGTCCTGTTTCGGGGCAGGGGTGAAGCGTGCCACATCTACCCCGAGGGGCACCACCACGCATTTGTGTGCCACCGGCCGCAACCAGGGTGACGTTTCGATGTAACGTGGACTGGTGGCGATGATGCGGTCAGCGGCGCGCAGCACACGGCGCAGCAATGGCGCGTACAGGCATAGCCAGCCGCGCTGTCGCACCACATCGGAGTGGTGGGTGATTACCATCACACTGCCACGGCGCAACAGCCAACCAGCTACTTCGCCCAGCGGATAGGGCGAGTGCACGTGCAAGACGTCGGGATGTTGCCGCCAGAGCTCCCGCGGCTGTGCCCAGCTGATCGGCATCGAGGCGCGCGTGGTCAGGCGACCTGCTTTGATGACCGAAACACCATTTAGCACTTCGCGTCGGGTATAGCGACCCGGGTCGCACACCAGCACGGTTACCCGATGACCGGCGGCTGCCTGTGCTTCCGCCAGCACGCGGATGTGGTTTTCGATGCCCCCTAGAACGGGGAAGTAATCCTTATAGAGGTGGAGGATGTGCATCGTCAGGTCGCCATTGCGGATAACCCAACGCTAAGGCTAAAAAGTGTCACTATCGGCACAGAGTTGCTCACGATCTGAGCGATTGCATCACCGATTCCCTTTGCGCACGAAGAGACCATTTATGTCCGGTTCTCGCACGAGCTCATAAGCTTCCCGGAAGCGCGGATCGTTCACCAGCAGTGCAGTGCCGGTGAAGTTCGTGATATAGTTCCCTTCTGGTGTCATACCACGTATCTCGACCTGGACGAAACGTGGCTCTTGGGCTAGGATGTAGTCTACATCCCACTTGCCAAAGGCATCACCTCGGCCGAAAAGACCATGGGGCAGCTGTACTGGTAGATGGGCGATGTGTTTGTCTGTCAGCCCCACCATGTCCACTATCCGAGTCTCTAACGGTAATGAGTAGGCAATTATTCCTGCGTCTGTAACCGCAATAACGTCCCCAGGGCGTATACGAGCTGCTAGGTAGGCGGGTATACCATCACCGGAAGGCAACAGAGGCCCTGTACCAACACCCTGAACCAAGCGCGCCTCGGCTGATCCTGCCAGCAGGTATAGGACCTGGCCCGCCAATAAGAAGGATACAATGTACTTGCCCCCCTGCAAAGGTTGGAGTATGTGTCGGAGCCGAATGAATCCATCTTGTAATAAGAGGCATAGCAACGGCATAATGTGCACCAAGAAACGCTGCATCGGCATCCAGTCACCGCCGCCGGCTATAATAAACGCAGTATAGGCGATCACGCTCGCAGCAAGATAATACCCGGCCAGGGACGGCACAGGCCTTACGATTACTAGGGCGAATGCCATGCCCAGAAAGAAAAAGCCACCGGCAGTGTGGATGCTCTGATAGAGATAAAACAGCCCTTCGAGTAGGGCACGTGGATGCAGCCCCAGCGACTTGGCGTAGACCGTGTTGGGCAATGGGTAGCCGTAGTAGCTCAACCGCCAGGCGAAGTAAGGTAGCACAATAACCAGACAAGCCACCACACGCCAGAGATCTCGACGGCTGAGATTCTTCTCCCGGAATATGTACAGAGCCCGCAAAGTCATCGCCACGAAAAAGAATAAAATCCCCTCTGGTCGACTCAACGCCAGCAGGCCGAACAAAATGCCCGACCACCAGCCGGCGCCTTTCCTCTCCTCGGCCAGAAAGGCAAAACTGGCAGCTAACGCTAAAAAGGCAAAGAGGGGTGCTTCGAGCTGGCCCATGGACCATGCCGCAAATGGCGCGGAGCAAGCCAGCAACCAAGCCGCCACACTTCCCTTAAAGAAAACTTGCCCAAAGTGATACGTCAACCCCAGTGTGGATAATCCCAGAAGGCAGCCCAACACCTTGGCCACGAGACTTAAGTCAAAGCCGAGCTTGGCGAAAGGCAGCAGCAGAACGATCCAGAGAAAATTGGAATATCCCTCAACGCGTTCTCCAACGTTGTAGACGAGCCCGTTGCCGGCAGCCCATTGACGCACGTATCGGAAAGAGATATACGCATCGTCTATTTGAAAACCGGAGAAGGCCCATAGCTGGAGGGCATAGATGAGCACGAGGACAAGGATAACTGCTGCTGAGACGACACGCTTCATTTGGGATACCCCTCTCGTTCAGCTCTGTCGGATCTCCTGATGATGCTTGTGGTATACCTGCGTGGTGGACTACCTTGCGATGTGGACATTCCGTTGGGACGCCTTTCACCAGCATACCAGCCTGGCATACTGCTCCGCTGTCGCAGCAGCTGTGCGCTTCCAGCTGAATGTGATAGCACGTTCACGGCCGCGCATCGCCAGATCGTCGCGCAAGTCAGCGTCACTTAGCAGCCGCATCAAGGCGTCTTGGATACATTCTACTTTATGCGGGTCAAAGAACAAAGCCGCATCGCCGGCCACCTCTGGCAGGCTAGCCACATCGGAGCAGGCGACCGGTGTGCCGCAAGCCATCGCTTCCAGCACGGGTAGGCCGAAGCCCTCATACAGGCTGGGGGAGACGAAACAGAGTGCCCCGCTGTAGAGACCTGGCAAATGTTCATCGGCCACCGCGCCCAGAAAGAGCACATGCTCCTGAATGCCCAGCTCCTCAACTGCTCGGCGTGCCTGGGGATAACGCGCGTCCCACGGGCCGGCGATCACCAGGAACACGTCACGGTGATGCGGCGCCACGACCGCCCATGCCTGCACCAAGCGCACCAGGTTCTTGTGGGGCTTGTTGCTGCCCACATACAGCACATAATATGTTGGCAACCTGTAGATGTGCCGCACACGTTCGATCTCTTCGGGCGTTTGTGGCCGAAAGTGTTCGTCCACCCCTTCTGGGATCACCGTGATTTTATGTGCTGCAACATGCAGATGACGCATCAGATCATCTCGAGTGGTTTGCGACACGACCAATATCACTTCCGCAACGTGCAACGCCAACTGATGGCTCAAGTGGAAGGCGAGACGCTGCCAGGCGGTGAAATAATCTGGAAAAAGGAGAGGGATGATGTCATGGCAGGTTAGCACGATAGGCACGCCGGGCCGATAGGGCATCAGGTAGTAGGGGCTGTGGTAGACATGCGCATGGGCGATGCGCAGGACATGGGGCACCAGCCATTGTTGGCGCAAGGAGAAGGGGGAAGCCGGACAGGACAGGATAGGCAGTGAGGGCAGCTGCAGGCGGCCTGGCTGTGCCTTGGGATCGACCAAAAGGGTCAGCTCAGGTGCCTTCTCCAGCTGCATCAGCGCACGCGCCAAGCTGGCCACATAGCGGCCGATGCCGGGGAAGTGGTCGTTGGCCGTGCGCGCGTCGAGGATAACTTTCACGGTCTCCTCTGGGCCAGAATCTCTTCATAAACATCCTCGATCTGGCGCACATATCGGGTGGCGCTGAAAACAGTTTCTGCCCGCTTGCGCCCAGCCGTGCCCATCCGCTGCGCCAAATCGCGGTCGACCGCCAGTTTGGCAACTGCCTCTGCCATATGCGGTACGTCCCCGGGTGCGATCAGTATTCCCGTTTCACCGTCCAGGACAATTTCCGGCACACCGCCGTCCGCAAATGCCACCACCGGCCGGGCAGCGGCCATCGCCTCGACGAGGACGAGTCCAAAGGGCTCGGCCGCAGAGCAGTGTACGAAAATGTCCATCGCGGCCAGCCAGGGCGCCACATCGGCCTGATGGCCGGCGAAGAAGACATACGACTCGATACCCAGCTCTCGCGCCAGGTTGCGTAATCGCTGCTCATAGTCAGCATCGGCCGCGAACACGCGTCCGCCAACGATTACGAACCGCACACCGGACAGCTGCTGGCTGACCCGCTGCGCTACTTGAAGAAATATATGATGTCCCTTCCACGGCTGCACGCGACCCACCGTGCCGATAAGGACGCTCGCTTCCGGCATCCCCAGCT
>JANXAX010000266.1 GCA_025062175.1 Anaerolineae bacterium
TGGAAGCAACGGGTTCAAAGTTGCGACCGTCATGTTGTGACGGTTGTCCGAACCGCGCCTGCTGGAGTAGTTGGCGGCGCTTATGGGGATGACCTGCGAATCGGCTCTGTGCACTACGTGCGCGATCCTGGTTCCTGTCTCGTCTGGATGTGAACATCCTCTTGGATCCTGCCCTTTTGACACACATCTATCGCCGTGTTACAGTACCCTGTCAGGAGGCGGAGACCATGCGGGATGACTTCGTGGCGTGGGCTGAGGTGGACCTGGACGCGATTGCACACAACGTCGCGGCTATCAAACGCCACGTGGGCGATCAAGTGATCGTCATTGCCGTGGTGAAGGCAAACGGCTATGGCCATGGAATGGAAGCTGTAGCGCGCACCGCGTTGCAGCACGGCGCGGCGTGGCTGGCGCTCAATCACGTCAGCCCGGCGATTGCCCTGCGTCGCAAAGGTATCCAGGCGCCCATCTTGCTATTGGGCTATCTGCCGCCTGCGGTCGCACCCAGTGTAGTGGAATACGACCTGCGCCCGGCGCTTACTACCTGGGAGCTGGCCCAGGCGCTTTCAGCAGCGGCCCAGGCCGCTGGCAAAGAGGTGCTCTACCATGTTAAGGTCGACACTGGCATGGGGCGCTTCGGATTGATGCCAGAGGAAGTGGTGGATTTCGTGCGCGCCCTCAGCCGCCTGCCCGGCCTGCGACTGGAGGGGGTGTTCACCCACTTCGCCTGCGCCGATTGGGCCGATGGGTGTTGGGTGGATCGACAGCTAGCGCTCTACCACGACGTCCTGCAGGAATTGCAATCGGCCGGCATCACCGTGCCGATGCGCCACGTGGCAAACAGCGCCGCCACGCTGGCACGCCCCGACACCCACCTGGATGCCGTGCGCGTGGGGATCGCGCTCTACGGCTTGCGTCCCTCTCTACAAGTAGCGCCGTGCATTCCCCTGCGGCCTGCCTTGACGCTGAAGAGCCGCGTGGCGCAGGTGCGTACCTTGCCCCCGGGCAGTGGCATCTCCTATGGTCGCAGCTACGTCACCCCCGACACGGCGCGCGTCGCCTTGGTGCCATGTGGTTACGGCGATGGATTGATGCGCCTCATCTCCAATCGCGGCGCTGTGCTGATCCGCGGCCAGCGCGCCCCCATCCGCGGCCGGGTCACAATGGACACGCTGGTGGCCGAGGTCACACATATCCCCGACGTGTGCGCGGGTGATGAGGTGGTGATCATTGGCCGCCAAGGTGATGATGTGATTTCAGCAGAAGAAGTGGCCACCTGGGCCGAAACCATCAACTACGAAGTGGTGACCCATCTTCTCCCCAGGTTGCCGCGCGTTTACTGGCGAGACGGTCGTGTCGTTGCTGTCATAGAGGAACTGTTCACCGCAGAACTATTCTCTTAGTCCGTGCTTTGTCAAGTATTTAGTCTGAGTATCTGGGAGGCTGGATCAAAGATATGGGTGTCTACGCGGGCAAGTTTTTGCGAGTGGATTTGAGCCGCCGCACCTGGCATGTAGAAAGTATTTCCGAAGAAGAGGTGCGCAAGTGGCTGCTGGGCTCCGGATTTGCTGCATGGAAATATTACCAGGAGATGGACGTGGCAGTCGCGCCGCTCGACCCTGCCAGCCCGTTGTTGGTTTTCAACGGCCTGTTGTCCGGCACCTTCGCGCCCACCGGCTGCCGCACCTCGTGTTGTGGCCGCTCACCACTGACCGGAATCTGGAATGAGGCGACAGTGGGCCACCACTGGGGTGCCGAGCTGCGCGCCTGCGGCTACGACGGATTGATGATCACCGGACGAGCCAGTCAACCAGCATATCTTTATGTCAATTCCCTTACGAACACCATTGAGCTGCGCGATGCCACCCATCTGTGGGGCAAGGACTACTTCGAGACGGCGGACGCTCTACTGGCTGAGACCGACCGCCGGGCACAGGTCGCCGGCATCGGCCCAGCTGGGGAAAATCTGGTCAAGATCGCCGGCATTATGGTTGGCCCTTCGCACTATGTGCGCGCCGCGGCACGCGGCGGTATGGGCGCTGTGCTGGGCAGCAAGCGGCTGAAAGCCATCGTCGTGCGTGGCACCCAGCGCCCCGACTATCCCGACCCGGCTGCCTTCCGCGACATTGTGCGCGAGCACAATGCCTTTATCAAGGAAAATTCGATCGCTCTGGCCAACTTTGGCACTGCCGGCGGGCTGGTCGGCGCAGAAAAACAGGGCGACCTGCCGATCCGTAACTGGATATTGGGCAGCTGGCCCGACGCCGAAAAGGTCTCCGGCCAGACGCTCTACAGTAAATACCTGGTGCGGCACACCTTCTGTCACGCCTGTCCCATCGGTTGTGGCAAGGAGATCGAAGTGCGCGAGGGTAAATACGTCGTGCCGCGCGGCGAAGGCGTGGAATACGAGACGCTGGCCGGCTTCAGCGCGCTGGTCATGAATCCCGAAGTCGAGGCAGTCGCCCTGGCCAACTCGCTGTGCAACCGCTATGGCCTGGATACGATCTCCACCTCTTCCGCCATCGCCTTCGCCATGGAAGCCTACGAACGGGAGATCATCGGCCCCTGTGATACCGGCGGGTTGGTGCTGCGCTTCGGCGACCCGGACGTGGTTCTGGCCCTGATCGAGAAGATCGCCTATCGCCGCGACATCGGTGACCTGCTGGCAGAGGGGGTGCGCGCGGCTGCCGAACGCCTGGGCGATGAGGCGAAGGAATTCGCCGTGCACGTCAAGGGGATGGAGGTGCCCTACCACGACCCGCGCGCCTTCGTGCATATGGCGGTGAACTACGCCACCGCGACGCGTGGCGCATGCCACCTGGAGTCGCTCTCCTACTGGAACGGCTACAACATCACCCTGCCCGATCTGGGCTATCCGGACAAGGTGCCGCCGCACGAGTCCGGCGAGCTGCAAGCCAGAATGGCCTATGACTATCAGAACTATGTGAGCGTCTACAACCCGCTGGGGCTGTGTAAATTTATCATCAAGGCCAGGGTGGGGCCAGAGCGCCTGTGTCAGATCGTCAACGGGGCGCTGGGCTGGAGCTGGACGCCGCAGGATGTGCTCACCACCGGGGAACGCCTGTTCCAGCTGAAGCGGTTGATCAACGTGCGTCTGGGCGTCACTGCCGCCGATGACACGCTGCCACCACGCTTGCTGCGTCAGGCGCGTCCCGACGGTGGTGCGGCGGGCGTGTTGCCCGACCTGACCGCAATGTTGCGCACTTATTACGCGCTGCGCGATTGGGATGAACAAGGCGTTCCACGTCGTCGCCGACTGGAACAACTGGGCATCGTCTAAAACAGCGTCCACCGGCCACGTGCTGGGCTGTTCACCGAGGCGAGCTTCCGAATTGAGGACGCGGAGCGACCTGGCGGTCATCATTGTCAGTTACAACACGTGTAGATTGTTGCGCAATTGCCTGTGCGCGCTGGAGGCCTCATCCGGGATCCAACCGTCGGTGTGGGTGGTGGACAACGCCTCGCAGGACGGCAGCACAGAGATGGTGCGCACCGAGTTTCCCGCCGTCCACTTGGTAGAACCCGGTCACAACCTGGGCTTCGCCGCCGCCAACAACTTGGCGCTGCGCCAGATGGGATTTGGCAGCGCCGCTCCGAGCGCGCACCTGCCGGAATTCGTGCTGTTTCTGAACCCGGACACCGAGGTGCGCACCGACGCGCTCGCGCGCCTGCGTGCGTTTCTGCAGACCACCCCGCGCGCCGGTGTGGTGGGTCCAGCGCTAATCTATCCCGACGGTAGCTTCCAGCACAGCGCCTTCCGTTTCCCCACACTGTGGCAGGTTTGGTTCGACCTGGTGCCATGGCCAGGCCGTTTCGTCGAGTCGCCGCTCAACGGGCGCTATCCGCGCGCGTTGTATACCTCTGGTCAGCCCTTTCGCATCGACCACCCCCTAGGAGCAGCGTTCATGACACGTGCGCAGGTCATCCAGCAGGTAGGGCTGATGGATGAGGGGTTTTTTATGTACGCTGAGGAGATCGATTGGTGCATGCGGGTGAAGAGGGCCGGCTGGGAGATCTACTGCCTGCCCAGCGCCGTGGTCATGCACTACGCCGGCGGCAGCACGCGTCAACAACTGGCATCTATGAACGAGGTGCTGTGGCGCAGCCGTTTCCGCCTG
>JANXAX010000267.1 GCA_025062175.1 Anaerolineae bacterium
TGGCGAATGTGGAAGAAGGGACAATACGGGTCAATCCGGAGAAAACGTCGCCAGTATCGCAGAACCGTAACCTGATCCTTCACCTGCGGCCACACAGGCCCACAGTGATCGAAATTGACGACGAATGGAAAGAAACGACGAATAACAGGCTGAAAATGGACTTCGCCAGCCTGAAACAGGAAGACAAGATCAGGAAAGAAGCCAATCTCTACGTGGCCAGACTGAAACCGGAAACGGTGCGCGAACTGGGGCTCGACCCGGAGAAGAACTACATCTTGGCCGTAATCTTCGACCCGACTACGCGCGAAGGCATGCGGATCAAGAAGGCCATGGATACCTACAAGAATACCGGGAAGTTCCGCGCGCCCGGACCGCGCAAGACGCCACTGGTGGCTACGACGGAACACGCTGCACAGCCGCCGGTGCCGAAACCGCCGGTTGACCTGACGACTCCGCTCGAAGCCGCCCAGATCGCCGGGGTGAGAGTATCGGCGGCGGAACTGGAGCCGACAGCGCGCGACAAGGTCATGCGGGTGCTCGGCGCACTGGTCAGACGCGTGGAAAATACCCCCGGGCTCACCAGCGACGAGCGCACCCGTATGCTGTCCTCGATCCAGACCGCCAGCAGGAAAGCCGAAATGGCCGGGAAAGACGAACTGTCGCCAGAAGACCTGCGCGACATCGCCAATTCGATGACTTCCGTGATCCGGCAGGAGGTGGGCCCGCTGGGCAAACACTTCATCCGCGGCCTGAAAGAAGACGTAGTGGCAGACGAACCAGCCGACCGTATCCTCGCCCGCTACGACTTGCCCGGCCCCGGAAAGAAACGCCCCGCAGAACCATGACGCCAGGGCGCGCACCCGGCGGCTGATGGACGCCGGGACCCATCAGCGGGTCTTTGGCCGGGTGTCGCAGGAGTTGGCGCGGGCGGGGTTGATCAAGGGCAAGACCATCGGGGTGGACGCGACTACCCTGGAGGCCCACGCCGCCATGCGCTCGATCGTGCGGCGGGACACAGGCGAGAGCTACACGGAGTATCGGAAGCGGCTGGCTGCGGCCGAGGGGCTGGAAGCCGAGGATCCGGCGGCGCTGCGGCGCATGGATCGCAAGCGGGCGAAGCAGGTGGCGAACGCCGAATGGGTGAATCCCCACGAGCCGGAGGCTCAGATCACGCGACTGAAGGACGGACGCACAGCGCTGGCCTACAAGGTGGAGCAAGCCGTGGACATGGGCAGCGGGGCGATCTTGGCGGTGACCACGCACGGGGGAGCGGCCGATGACCGGCAGACCATCGGCCAGAGGGTGTGCGCCGCTGGGGAGGCGGTGGCGGAGTTGATCCCAGAGGCCACAGCGCAGGGGCAATACCCGGTTGATCCACAGGGGGTAGCGGAGGTGGTAGCCGACAAGGGCTATCACAGCAACCAGGTGTTGCGGCAACTGGAGGCGCTGGGGGTACGCAGCTACATTGCCGAACCCGAGCGGGGCCGCCGGCGCTGGCCGGGGCAAGGGGCGGAGCAGCGGGCGGTGTACGCAAACCGCCGGCGGATCCGCGGGGCGCCAGGCAACCGTTTGCAAGCGGCGAAAAGATCGAGCGCAATTTCGCTCACCAGTTCGACAGTGGAGGTCTGCGGCGACTGACGGTGCGCGGACGAACGAACGTGCATAAGAGGCTCTTGCTACAAGCGATGGCCTGCAAGCTGGCGCTGTTGCTGCGGGCCTTCTACGGAGTAGGCAAACCCAAAGCTGCCAGCGAGCGGGCGGCCGTGCTATTTTTGGCTTTTTTGTGGGTCTTGGCAAGATACCACAGCCCGCTGCCCACTCTGCCGCGTGCTCATCGTGCCCTCAGGGTCACACTTTGCTTGCACACCCCCTGGTGCGTACGTCGAACCCAACTCTCAAAAACAGCCATTTAGACACAGCCTGCTAGCCCAACTTCCAACGAGTGCGGTGGTCGATTCGCCATCCAATCAAAAAAGCTACGACACATTCGCCAGTCTGCGCGGAGAAGTTAACCACCAAAACACAACACAAACAGCAGAGGTCCCCGAAGCTTCTTGTGACTACGACGATGCTGTGAATCGGCTTCGGTATAACTCGAAACGGTCGCCTCCTCAGGCGGGATCTGCGTACATAACCATTGACCTATTAGGCTGGGGAATTGTGAAAATTTTAGCGATTGTTTTTCGGCCTTGTGTAAAACGCGTGTGGCTGGGGCGCTAATGAGTGGCCGGGCAAATCTCGACGGGCATCAGTCATTACAGAGCGATAGAAACGTGCTTGGCCACGTTGCCGGGTGGCGGATTTGGCGGTGGTACGGGCGCCACCTTACATCTTGGGGAAGCATTTGGTCAGAAGCTGGGCGGTGGTTAGGGTGATATCCAAGTGTACGGATCAGTTGCCGCTGGAGACCCGCGGAGCGACAAGCTCCAGCGCGAGTCTGGTCTGGCGATCGGCTGGGCCTCCGTGGATGGCTGGGTGATGCAGGCGGGCGAGTTACCCACTAACGTGAACGCGAACATGGTGTGGCCTTACAGTCACCCGCAATCACTGGGAAGCTTCGGCTACCAGCCGGGGGACCTGGGACCGGCTTTGCCTGAGGAGGATCCATTCCGGCAGATTTAGCGGGCACATGCCGGGGCACCGCCCGCGAGCGCGCTCGGGCGAGCGGGACCCTGCAGTCTTGGCGGAGCATTTTCGGAGAAGGGGCGATGGCGAGCTGTCTCTGAGCGCCCACAGCGAGCTGCTTTGCAGTTGCCAGGACCACTTTTCCTACGTTGGGTTCAGCCCGGCAGGCGATTTGTGGGAATGGACGGCGCGCGGTTCGCGGAAATTGAATTTTCCAGCCGTTTCGTCCGGCACGACCCTCCTGCCCAACCAGCGGCCCTCCTACGAAACCACTCCTTAGCGGGAGGGATTGCGGGGTCTAGGTGTGCTGATACTATGACTCCGCGTGGGCTACCATCGCAGCTACCTCTCGCTTTTTCTGCCGCTCTGCCTAACCCGAGCGGCCAGGGGTATTAAAGTCGATCCTCCTCCACTCGATGGTCCAGCAAGTTGCCCGCCATTAAAACTCGAGCCGGAGAATAAACTGGATTAGGCGGCTCAAGCCGCTCTGATTCGTGACCCGCCCGAAGTCCCTATGCGTGGGATTCGTGTTCGGTGGCCCGAAGTTCGTGTGATTGGTCAAGTTAAGCAGGTCCATAGCGAAACTGACCCGCAGACGCTCAGCAATCGCGAAGCGCCGTAGCAATCTGGCATCCCACATCCTGAGTCCGTCCGCGCGCAGCTCGTCAAGCAGTGTGGGAAACACTCGCACATGGAAGGTTCCTGGTTGCAGGGCGGTGCGCCCCTCGAAGCCCACGAAGCCTTCCGGGATGGAGCCCGCGCCCCTGTACGCGATGTTGGGGTCGAACCAGACGTGTATGTCCTTCTGGTGAACTTCTTTGTGCTTGAACACCTGGCGAATCTTCGCCATGTCTCCGTAGTAGAAGACATTAGGCCAGCTGGTAGCTGGGCCCGTTTGGTACTGATAGACCCAGCTCACTTGCCATCCCCCGATCAGGTGTGCCATCGGCCCCGAGGTCACGAATCTTCGCCCCTTTCCGAATGGCAGCTCGTAGATCCCGGTCCAAACCAGACGGTGCGGCCGGACGTCGTTATTGGTGCGCCACGCGGGGCGCTCGTCGAACTCGTTCCAGTAGTAATCCTGCCTGTCGCTGTAAGCCCTCGTGTACATTAGAGCGGAGTGCAAGCCGGCGGCAAACCGCTTCTCGAACTGAACTTGTAGGTCATGGTAGCGGTTTCCACCTCGCGATTCCTTGAAACTTGTACCGGGGCGCAGGCCATATAGCCCATTCATGTTAGGGAAGGCTCGCAAGAGCTGGTGCTTACGAATACTGGTGCCGGTGAAGAATCCCACGGTGCTGAGATACCGATAAGCAGTGGGATCGGAGGTTCGGAGCGGCTCTAGGTTTCTGATGTGGAACGGGTTTGGTACGCTGCGGTTCAGATCGTCCTCGATGACCTGGTTACGTGTCAGGCCCTTGGCCCAATACCGCTCCGGTAGAAAATCGATCCGCTGGGTCACCGGGATTTTGGCGTAGGCCGCGTTGTAGGAAACC
>JANXAX010000268.1 GCA_025062175.1 Anaerolineae bacterium
AGGAAGTATTATGCAACGTCGCTTCGGACAAACACCCTGGCTGAGTGGTATCAGCACACCGATCGTTTTCATTATCACTTTTCTGATCTTCTGGGCGCTCTCGCCTGGACATCGTTTCGTCGACCCGCGCAATTTGGCCGCTATCGCCAAGTTAACCCCCGACCTCGGTGTAGTGGCGCTGGGCATCGGTATCTTGATGATCTGCGGCGAATTCGATCTATCGATCTCCGCAGTGTTGCCTCTCTGCTCATTTCTCTTTGCCCAGCTGTTGATTGCCGGGGTTGATCCTTTCGCTGCCCTAGCGATTATGCTCCCCGTGGGAGCGTCATTGGGCCTGCTCAACGGTTTGTTGGTCACACGCACTGGCCTACCCTCATTCATCATCACCCTCAGCACGATGCTCTTTTGGCGGGGCGTTCTGTACGTCGTCAGCGGTCTAATGCCGATCAGCATATTGCGCTATGTCCCCACCGATTCGGATTTCACCCATTTCCTCACCGGCCAGGTGGGGCCTGTGCCGGCGCAAATATTGTGGTTCCTAGGCATCGCCATCGTACTGGGGATCGTGCTCCACCTGGGACGCTTTGGCAACTGGGTTTATGCTACCGGCAGCAATCCGGATGCAGCGCGCGCGATGGGCATTGACATCCGTCTGGTGAAGATCGTCTGCTATATGATTGTGGGTGCGCTGTGCGCCTTCGCCGGCATCATGCAGGCAACGCGGCTAGGTTCTTTCACCGCCTCACAGGGCATTGGTTTCGAATTAAAGGCCGTCGCTGCGGTGGTGGTTGGCGGCGTTTCGCTACGCGGCGGCGTGGGCAATATGCTCGGCATCGCCCTGGGCGTGTTTATCATCCAGATCATCGACAACGGCTTAATCCAGCTGCAGGTGCCTGTCTTCGGCGTGAACACCTTTATCGGGTTGGCCGTGATCCTCTTCGTGATCATCAATAACTTGACCAACCGCCAATTCGCTGAACAAACCACCTGATGAGTGTTTTCCACCTGGTGCAGGATTGGAGGTGTTCAAACTGTCAAGCTTAAGGAGGGAAAAAGATGGAGAGAAGTGCTCAAGCTTCGACCAACAACGAGGAAGAGCTGCTCGACACGGAATCGCTTTCATATGTGTCCAAAGCGGCAGCTACGGAAGAAGCCACCTCAACGGACGGGGAAGTTTTGCTCAAGATGGTGGGCATCCACAAGTGGTTCGGGCGAGTGCACGCGCTGCGCGGTGTGAACTTCGCGGTCCATCGCGGTGAGGTGGTGGGTCTGTGCGGTGACAATGGCGCTGGCAAGTCGACACTGATCAAGGTCGCTTCGGGCTACCATACCGCCGACGCTGGTCAGATCTTCTTTGAAGGGCGTGAAGTCAAGCTGCGCTCGCCGAAGGATGCCCGCGCACTGGGAATCGAGACAGTTTATCAGGAGCAGGCGCTGTGTCCTCACCTAAGTATTGCGCGCAACATCTTTATGGGCCGTGAACCGACTACAGTGCTCGGACTGATCGACCAGCGTACGATGAATGAAGAGAGTATGCAGGCGCTCGCCAGCATGGGATTGCGGCTGCGTTCCCCCCACGCATTGGTTTCGGCCCTTTCGGGTGGCCAGCGACAGGGCGTCGCCATTGCCCGTGCTATCCATTTCAAGGCCAAGCTAGTCATCTTGGACGAGCCGACCATCGCCTTGTCGGTCAAAGAGGTGCGCGAGGTGCTCGATTTTGTGCGCCACTTGCGAGATCAGGGGGTGGCGGTGGTGTTCATCACTCATACCCTGCATCACGTGTTCTCGGTAGCAGACCGCATCGTGGTCCTGGCGCATGGATGCAACTTAGTCGATGTGCGCACCAAGGATACCGACGTAGACGAGCTGTCCGACATCATCGCACGCGGCACACTGGGTGATGTGGTACCAACCACGCAACACGCGAGATAGACGCCTATGGAAAGTCAGCCGATCCCGTTTTTCGTCCGTTTCCGCAGCATCGGTGTTCTGGTGGTGCTGGTTGTGCTCGTCGCTGGCGCGGCGCTCCTGACACCTCAGAATACTTTCATCCAGGAAGCAAACCTGAAAACGCTCCTGGCACTCGGGCCTGAGTTCGGCATCATCGCTTTGGGTGTAGGGGTGTTGATGGTCTCGGGGGAGTTCGACCTCTCGGTGGGCTCTCAGCTGGCGTTGGGATCGCTCATCTTCATATCATTGGCGAGTGCCGGTGTTGACATCTACCTCGCTGCCTTGCTCACCTGTCTGTTGGGGGTCGGGATCGGGCTATTACATGGGCTGGTGGTCGTCAAGGCGCGGATTGTCTCGTTCATTGCCACGCTCGGTTTTATGCTCACTTGGCGTGGCCTGACCGAAATCTTGACCGCGGGCAAAGTGCGTTCCTATGAGTTTGTGCAACACGAGACCTTTGTGCAGATTTTCACCGGTCGGGTGGGCGGTATCGTGCCCTCGCAGGTGATCTGGTTCGTGCTATTCGCCATTGTGCTCTACTTTGTGTTGCATCGCGGGCGCTTCGGCAACTGGATCTATGCCACTGGCGACAACGTGCAAGCGGCCCGGGCGATGGCGGTCGACACACACCTGGTCAAAATCGTATGCTTTATGATTGTGGGCTTCCTGTGTGCCTTCTCCGCCATTCTGCAGACGACGCGCACCTCGGCGGTCACCACCCATGCCGGCACCGGTTGGGAGCTGCAAGCGGTCGCTGCGGCAGTGGTGGGTGGTACCTCGCTGCGGGGTGGACGTGGCAGCGTGATCGGTGTCTTTCTGGGCGCGCTCATCATCATGGTGATCGATAACATGATTGTGCAATTGCGCCTGCCCTATGAATGGTCGTACGCCGCCTTTGGGGTGGTGATCCTGGCTGCCTCGCTGCTCGACCTAGGCATTGAACGCCAAATCCAGCGAGCGGCGATCTGAGATGCGGAAATCGATCTGAGGCGACCCATGTCCTCTTTAAGTCCCCGTGCGCGCCTCGAAATCGCTCTCGACCACCAGGAACCCGACCGCGTGCCGATCGACCTGGGCAGCATTGTCACCGGCATCACCACCGGCGCGAACGATGCTTTGAAAGCGTATCTGGGTATCGTCTCGGATGACCCAGTGGTGGACCGCATTCAGCAGCTAGCCTTGCCCAGTCCACAACTCCTAGAACGGCTGCACGTGGACACGCGCTATATCTATCTTAGCGCCTCGCGCGACTGGCACGACATCGAGCTGCCGGACAATAGCTATCAGGACGAGTTCGGTGTGCGGCGCACTGCGGCATTTCACCCGGAGACCGGCCGGTTGCTCTATTACGACTTCGCACGAGAGGACGCTCATCCGCTGGCCAAAGCCGAGACGGTGGCCGATATTGTCGCTTTCAAATGGCCGGATCCGCACGACCCGGCGCGCTATGCCGGCTTGGAAGAAAAAGCCCACCAGCTCTACGAGACAAGTGACTACGCCATCATCGTCAATGCCATCGGCTCCATCTTCGAGTTCTCTTGGTATCTGCGCGGCTATACGCAATTCTTCGAGGACTTGCTGCTGCGCCCGGAGATGGCCGAGGCGCTGCTGGACGCCATGCTGGAGTTCCAGTCAGCGTTGTTCGATGAGATCCTGACGCGTGTCGGCCAATATATCTCCGTCGTGATGACCGGCTCCGATTTGGGCACCCAGGCCGGCCCGGCGATCTCGGAAGAGGTGTACCGCCGGCTGGTCTGGCCGCGCTACGTCAAGTTCTGGCAGCGCATCCGCAGTAAGACAAATGCCAAGATCTTCTATCACTCCTGCGGTGGCATCGCGCCGATGATCAAACATTTGCTCGAGGGTGGGGTGGACATCCTACATCCGGTGCAGCCGCTGGCACGCGGCATGGGCGATCGCAAGCGGCTCAAGCGCGAATACGGCCGGCATCTCACCTTCTGGGGTGGTTTTGATCAGCAGCGCGTCCTACCATTCGGTACACCGGAGCAGGTGCGCGAAGAGGCCAAGCGACTGCTGGACGACTTTATGCCGGGCGGCGGCTTTGTCTTCTGCGCCGGCCACAACATCCAGATCGACGTGCCACCGCAGAACGTGCTGGCCTTGTTCGACACGGTCTATGAACACGGGCGATATCATTA
>JANXAX010000269.1 GCA_025062175.1 Anaerolineae bacterium
TCGAGGCAGCCCAGAAAGCTGTCGCCCTGGCTACCAACTAGCGCTTGGATGCCACGGAAGGCCTGGGAAATGAGCATTTTGGTCGATAAAGAAACGCGTCTCGTGGTACAGGGTATTACCGGCACCGAGGGGAGTTTTCACACGCGCCTGATGCTGGATTATGGCACCCATGTCGTCGCCGGGGTCACACCCGGCAAGGGGGGTGAATGGGTCCACGGAGTGCCCGTATTCGATACGGTGCGCGAGGCCGTGCAGACCACGGGCGCCGATACTTCGATCATCTACGTGCCCGCTCCATTTGCGGCGGATGCCATTATGGAAGCCGCTGATGCGGGAGTCGGACTGATCGTGTGCATCACCGAAGGGATACCGGTGCTCGATATGGTGCGGGCGTGTCAATTTCTGGAGGACACCGGCGCCCGCCTGATCGGACCTAACTGTCCAGGGGTGATCACCCCTGGTCAGGCCAAGGTGGGCATTATGCCCGGGCACATCCATATGCCTGGCCCGGTAGGGGTGGTTTCACGCAGCGGTACGCTGACCTACGAAGTGGTCAAGGCGCTCACCGACCGCGGATTGGGGCAATCCACTGCGGTCGGCATCGGGGGCGATCCCGTTATCGGCACCTCTTTTGTGGACGTGTTGCGCATGTTTGAGGACGATCCTGCCACGCGCGTCATCGTGTTGATCGGCGAAATTGGGGGTACCGATGAGGAACGCGCGGCGCGTTTCATCGCCAGCGAAGTGAGCAAGCCGGTAGTTGCCTTCATCGCCGGTCGTACGGCACCACCCGGTCATCGCATGGGACATGCCGGCGCCATCATCGAGGGAGGCGAGGGGACGGCCCAAGAGAAGATCGCCGCATTGGAGGCGGCGGGCATCCGCGTTGCCCGTCACCCGCTCGAGGTGGCCGATTTGGTAGCCGAGTGTCTCGAGGGTTTCCATCTTGACCCTGCAGGTCGTCGTTATTTCTGCTGAGTCTCTAACTGGATGTGGTGATGCTCCCTGGATAGAACACCTGCTGCGCTGGCTGCCCCAAGCCGCGCAGCCGTGCTTCTTGGTGGGTGGCGCAGTCCGCGACAGTGTGCTGCGCAGCTTTCCAGGGCTGGCTCGTCAACTGAGGATCCCCGTCCGAACCCATGATTTCGACCTACTAGTGCCCCAGGGAGGCGCCGCGCTGGCACGCCGCTTGGCCGATGCATTCGGCGCCGCCTTTTACGTCTTGGACCAGACGCGCGACATCGGGCGTGCTGTGTTCGGCACGCCGGGACAACCTGATTGGCGTGTCGTGGATGTGGCGGCGTATCAGGGGGCAACCCTGGAAGAAGACCTGGCACGGCGGGACTTTTGTGTCAACGCTATGGCCGTGGAGCTCACCAGGCAACCCCTTCAGGTCCATGACCCGCTCGGCGGAATCGATGATCTGCGTGCCGGCAGGTTGCGTGCGACTTCAGACCACGCGCTGGCGGATGATCCGGTGCGCACGTTGCGTGCCGTGCGTCTATGCGCTCAGTTCGGCTTTGCGATCGAGCCGAACACCCTGGCACAGATCCGAACGACAGTGCCCCGCCTGCGCGAGATCTCTTCCGAACGGGTGCGCGAGGAGCTCATGAAAATCTTGGTGCTCCCGAATGCAGAGGAATCATTGCAACAAATGGACGCTTGGGGCGTGGTGGATGTTCTTCTGCCGGAGCTGAGCGCCCTAAAGGGTTTGCCGCAGCCGGGCAGCACGTTGGATGGGTTCGCCCACTCGATCCGCGTGGTGCACATGACGCACCGCGTCCTGACAGACCTTGAGACAGGGCGGGGTGATGGGTTGTCACGTTATCGCGAGCCCATCATGCACCACTTGACCCCGCTGGTGGGAGATGGCTATGACCGACGCGGATTGCTCTTTTTGGCGGCGCTGTTGCACGACGTCGGCAAGCCTTCCACATTGGAACCCTACGAGGATGGCGCGGTCCACTATTTTGACCACGAGAAGATAGGGGCGCGCTTGACCAGAGAAATTTTGGGGCGCCTGCGCTTCTCCCGTCAGGTGAACGACTGGGTGAGCGCGATAGTGCGTTGGCATCTGCGTCCCCTGTTGCTGGCGCGTGAAACGACCGTCAGCCGACGCGCGGTGCACCGTTTCTTTCGCGACGCCGGCGAAACAGGGGTGAGTGTGGCATTGCTTGCCCTGGCCGACCATCTGGCGATGGCTGATTCTGATCGGCACGAGCGTGACGACAAGGTGCTGAGGACCATAGAGCAGCTCCTTGCCGCGTTCTTCGAGCGGTACAACGAAATCGTGACCCCACCCCCCCTGCTCCGGGGTGGCGAGATCGTGCGCCAGCTGGGGATCCCGCCCGGGCCGCTAATCGGCAGGTTGTTGCGCGAGTTGCAAGAGGCTCAGGCGGCAGGAGAAGTGGTGACCCGGGCACAAGCCTGGGAGTGGCTGCGCGCGCGCCTGTCTCTCTCCTCGCAGCTGAAAAATCCATAAGGCTATGGATGCTCATGGACAGGTCGCATCGTGAGCAGCCACATTCCGGTATGCGATGCGACCCGGGTCACGTGTATAATCTTTGAGGTAGATTCGCTTCTCCTGCCAAGGAGCTCCTGAGGTGAGCCACTGGATCACGTCCGGCGCCGTCTCCTCGACCACTCCATCCCACACGCGTCGTGTGGCGCGGGCAGCCATCATCGTAATGGTCTTCTTTGTGCTGAGCCGTGCATTGGGGTTTCTGCGCGAGGTCGTGATCGCGCGCCAATTCGGCACCAGCGCCGAACTGGATGCCTACCTGGCCGCCTTTCGTATTCCGGATCTGCTCTTCGCATTAATGGCCGGCGGCGCGTTGGGCTCGGCGCTCATCCCAGTGCTTTCTGACTACCTGGCCCGTGACGATGAACGCGCGGCTTGGCAGCTGGCTTCGGCTGTGCTCAACTGGGTGGTGCTGGCCATGGGCGGGGTGGCGGCGCTGGTGGCGCTGGGTGCACCTCTCTTGGTGCGTACTGTCATCGCGCCTGGTTTCACCCCAGCGCAACACGCGCTGACGGCTGAGCTGATGCGCTGGATGCTCCTTTCCACGCTCATTTTCGGCGTCAGCGGCATTGTGATGGGCATCCTGAACGCACGTCAGCACTTCCTGTTGCCGGCGCTGGCGCCGGCGGTGTACAACGTTGCCATCACATTGGGCGCGTGGTTGCTGGGGCCTGCGCTGGGTGTGCGCGGGGCCGTGGTCGGCGTCGTGGCCGGCGCCGCAGCCCATCTGTTGGTGCAGCTGCCCGCTCTGCGCCACTTCAACGTGCGCTACTGGCCGCGCCTTGCCCCTCACGACCCTGGAGTGCGTGAGGTGGGACGGCTGATGGCGCCACGCGCGCTGGGATTGGCCGCCGTCGAGCTCAACCATTTGGTCAACGTGGTGCTGGCGTCGGGACTGACAACCGGCAGCCTGGCGGCGCTCAACTACGGACGCATGCTCATGTTGCTGCCCGAAGGGATCATCGCCCAATCGGTGGCCATTGCCGCATTTCCCACCTTTTCCGCGCTGGCAGCACGTAATGAACATGCAGCTATGCGGGGCGTCTTTCTGACCACCTTACGCAGCGTGCTCTATCTGACGCTGCCGGCCACGGTGGGCCTGATCCTGCTGCGCGAACCCCTGGTTGTCACCCTCCTGCAGCGCGGCGCATTCGACGCGCGCTCCAGCACAGCAACGGCCTGGGCGCTCCTGTTCTACGCGTTGGGCCTGGCAAGCCACGCCACTCTGGAGCTCATCACCCGTGCTTTCTACGCCATTCATGACACGCGCACACCAGTGGGAGTGGGTGTGGCGGCCATGATCGCTAACGCGCTCTTGAGTGTGGCGTTCATCGCATCGTTTCGCCAGCTGGGTTGGGCGCCTCACGGCGGGCTGGCACTGGCCAACACGCTGGCGACCACAGCCGAGATGGGCCTGCTGCTCTATCTGCTTCACCGCCGGCTGCAAATCCTGTGCAACGCCCGTGCTCTTACCAGGGCGCTGGGACGCATCGGCGATGCGACGTCAGTGCCTGACCTGATCGAGGCGCTCCGCGACGAAGACTGGCAAGTGCGTGTAGCGGTGTGGGAGGCGCTGAGGCAGATT
>JANXAX010000026.1 GCA_025062175.1 Anaerolineae bacterium
CGTTTATTTGACTGCCATCAGGACGCAGTCGTCAAAGCGTCGCCAGATGACATCGACCTGGTGGAATCCGGCGTCGCGCAGCGCCGCTATATGTACATCGATGATCGGGGCGTCAAATCCCCTGGGCCGTCCGGAGAAGCGCCGCTCGCGTTCACTCAACAAAGGTGTTATGCCAGGTATATGGGCCACGGCAGCCCACCACGCATCCCAGTCCTCGACCCGCTGCTCTGTAAAGGCGCTCTTCTTGTCGTGCTCCTTGATCGCAGCGGCGACCTGTCGAAAAGCTCCTAAGTGAGGAGCGAAACTGATGTTGTCGCCATTGAGGAACACCCCACCAGGCCGCACCAGCTGGCCGATCTGTCGGTAGATGAGTACTAGCTTCTCAACCGTGAACCAATGCAGGGCGGTAGTGCTGAGCACGGTATCCACCTGTTCGCCTGCCAGCGCGGCGGCCAATGCTGTGCCGTCTTCCACATCCACTTCCACCCAACGCAGTCGTCCTCCGGCATCGCCGAGAACCGCCTGTCCCATAGTCAGTAACAGCGGATCGAAGTCCACCGCAATGCAGCGTGCCTGTGGGAAACGGTTCAACAGACGCTGGCTGAGCGAGCCCGGTCCGCAACATAGATCCACCGCGACAAAATCGGGGGGCAGGAGCTCTGCCAGCACATCGAGCATTGCAGTGAAGCGTTGCTCCCGGTAAGGCAAATAGCCGGTTTGCATTGCATCCCAACGACGCAGCCAGTCCGCCCAGTCGATCACGGGCGCTGTAGCAGAGTTTTTGTTCATCGGCAGTGCCTTCCTCACCAATGTTTAATGATTGAATGTCTCAGTGATTGGTCGGTCGCAGTCGACTCTCCAATTCAACACTGAGCGCGTTACAGCCGAAGACCAACACAAAGATCGCCAAACCAGGCGGCAGTACCAGATGCGGGGCATAGTCCAGAAAAGGGCGTGACTCGACCAACATTGTGCCCCATTCCGGGGTCGGTGGTTGGATGCCCAACCCGAGAAAGCTCAGCCCGGCAATGCTCAGCACTGTAACACCAGCATCCAGGCTGACCTGGACACTGACCGGTCCCAGCAAGTTGGGGATAAGATGTCGGAGGATGATATGGCGGGCTGTCCCACCCATCGCATAGGCAGCCAGGACGAACTCACTCGTCCGGACGGTCAGCACCAGACTGCGGACCAGACGGGCATATCGCACCCACCCCGAAAGGGACAATGCCAGGACCAGGACCGAGATGCTGGGTCCGAACACTCCGATCAAGGCCAGAGTCAGAATAATGGTGGGAATTCCATAGATAAACTCGGTCAAACGCATGCCTAATTCGTCCACCAACCCGCCCCAGTATCCTGAGGCGGTGCCGACGGCCACGCCGACCGCCGCAGAAATAGTTAAGATCAAAATCGTCAGCGTGATGGAAATTTGCCCTCCCCATAGCAAGCGACTCAAAACGTCACGCCCCAGCGGGTCGGTGCCGAGCCAGTGTTCGACGCTGGGAGGTTGCAAGCCTATGGATAGGTTCACCATGGTCGGGTCATAGGGCGCCAACCAAGGTGCCGCCAGACAGAGAAGGGTCAGCAGCGCGGCCATCCCAATTCCGATCAAGAACAAGGGGTGTCGTCTCCACCAGCGCGGTTTTCGGTTCCAGCGCATCGCCTGAGCTCTAGCGTAAACGCGGGTCCAACACAGTGCAAATCAGGTCAGCGAGCAGATTAGAGGCGATGAAAATAGCGCCATACACCAACACCATCACCTGGATGACCGGCAGGTCGCGGTGGTTGACCGCGGTGATGTAATACGTGCCCAAGCCAGGCCAGGAGAACACCGTCTCGACAATGATCGTGCTACTGACCAAGGACCCGTACTGATAGGCGACGATTGTAACAAACGGCGCCGCAGCGGGTGGAAACGCATGGTGCAACACTTGGGCAGCGCGCGATAAACCTTTGGCTTGCGCCGTGCGGATGTAATCCTGGGACAACGTGTCCAGGAGGATGGAACGGATCAGCTGACTGAGCCGTGCTGCGTAACCGACCGCCAGCGTGGCCGTGGGCAACACGAAGCTCGACGCGCTCTTAGCACCAAAGCTGGGCAACCACCTGAGATAGACGGCAAACACCATGATCAGGACAAAGGCCAGCCAAAAATCGGGAATCGAAACGCCCAATAAACTGAGCAAGCGTGTGGCCGAGTCGATCAGCGAATTGGGCCGCAGAGCGGACCAGACCCCGCCGATCGTCCCGAGCACCAGGCTCAATCCCATCGCTGTGCTGGCGAGCATCAAGGAGGAGCTGATTCGTTCCCGCAGCTCGCCCAGGATCAGTCTTCCTGTGCGGATGGAATAGCCCAAATCCCCCCGGAGTATATCTCCCAGCCAGCGCAGGTATTGCTCGTAGATGGGACGATCGAGCCCATACTCGATCCGGATGAAGTGAATGTCCTCAGCCTTGGCCGGCCGGCCCAGGCGCTGCGAGGCGATGACTTGGGCCGGATCAGCCGGTGCACCATAAATCAGCAAATACGTCACACCGCTGAGGACAAGCAAGATCAATCCAGCGCTGAGCAACCGCTTTAGGATGTAGGGCAACATAGATAGACAGCCAGGGTCAGACCCCGGAGCGATGAGGGAGAGGGCTCCGGGGTCTGAGGACAAAGGTTAATCCGTTATGGTCACCTTTTGAACCGCATAGGCGAGATCATACTCCGTACCACCCATCCGAAAACCTTGCACTTGGCTGCGCACTGCGAACACCCGCTCCGGATAGACAAGCGGGATCACGGCTGCTACCTCGTCAAGGTACTGCCAGATCTGATTATAGAGGCTCTGCCGTTCGTTTTCATCGACGGCGGCCAACACCGACTCGATCAGCTGATCCAGCGTCGCATCCGCATAGGCAATCCCATGGCCTCCGGGCGTCACCCGAGTCGTGAAAGTGCCGCTGAGCAGGCTGTGGGGATCGTAGGGCGGTCCCCATGAAAAGTCCATTATCAGGTCAAATTCTCCAGTATAATGAGCATTCAGCCAGCCGCTGTAATCCATTGCGCGGACTTCTAGCTCGACCCCAATGGCCTTGAATTGTGCCTGCATCGCCTGGGCGATGGTGACCGTCTGAGGACGCTGGGACTGGTCGACCACCAATGTCATCTTCAGCGGAGCACCCTCTTTTTCTAAAATGCCTTGGGGATTGGGTTTCCATCCTGCTTCGGCCAAAAGCGCTGCCGCACGCTGCGGATCATAGTTGTAGATATCGCTGCCCGTGTAAGTCACATAGGGGATGATGCTGGGGAACAATCCTCGGGCCGGCTGGGCTTTGCCGCCGAACAGTGTCTGGCTGATCCCTGCGCGGTCGATCGCCATGTTCAGGGCACGCCGCACCCGCACATCGTCGAAGGGTGGCCGACCGTACTGGGTTGACACATAGAAGGTCATCACCGGGTCGCCGGTCAAAACCCGCACCTGCGGATTGCGTTCCAGGATGGGCAAGCTCTCTAACGAGACGGCTCCCAAATACTCACCCCCAATCACATCTACCTCACCGCTCAGCAGGGCGGCCATGCGCGTTTGGGCATCCAGAATCACTTCCAGGATGACCCGATCTAGCAGCGGCTTCTCGCCCCAGTAGTCTTCGTGGCGCACCAAGACGACACGCTGCTTGTCGAGCGATTCGACCTTCCACGGGCCGGTGCCCACTGGGGACACAAACTCGCCGGCCTCGTTGACGGCCCTAGGGCTCAGGAAGCGAACGGGACGGATCAAGGTGAGGTCTTGAATGGATGGATAATAAGGTTGGTCGATCCGTAACACGAAAGTGTACTGATCCGGGGTGTCGATGCCCACGATGCGCTTGGTGGATGGCAGCCAGCCATGCCGCTCCACACCAACCCATCGTTCAAAGTTCCATTTTGCAACTTCGGCATCGAACGGGGTGCCATCTTGGAAGACCACACCCCGACGCAGACGGAAGGTCCAGGTCAGCCCATCCGGCGAAATTTCCCATGCTTCTGCCAGTGCCGGCTGAATCGTGCCGTCCGGACCGTAGCGCACCAGCGGTTCATAGATCAGGTCGAGCAGCACCATGTTGCTGCTGTAGTCATGGGGATTGCCGGGTCCCAGTTCATCGCCCACGGCCAATACTAGCTTTTGTTCTGGCCCAGCTGCTATGATGGGCTGTGGAATGTTAAGCACGAGCGTTACTGTCAAGAGCATCAAGATTGCCGAAATCGCCAGACGCAGTTTCATAGGGATCATATCCTCCTCTCCGGTGTTTGTAATAGGTGATCTGAGATATCGTGTCACGCTACAGAAACATGGACATTCCTTGATGAGTGCGTGCATTACTTCCCTCAGCAGAGTAGAGATGCGAACTCTACAAACGAGAAATGGAAACCAACTTTTAGGAACAAAAAAACCCACCAAGAAGGCGGGCTTGCTCAGCTGCTTACAAGCACTCGGCCTCCTTTCCGCGAAGGAAGTCACGAGATAAGACCAAGGCGGGGTATCGGGCTCTGCTGATCTACCTTACAATGAGATCGCATTACCGTTGCGGGACAGCGCCGGACTAACCCCTAAGGCGTCACCGGTCTTCCCCCCTTACGTGCCACGCATCCGGGCGGCTGGCACACCTTAGTCCACTATTATTTTGTCACTCTGATTATAGCGAAAAACGAGGAGCGCTGTCAATAGAACACATAACACGGGCGGGTAGTGCATCTTACCTGGTACCGATTCTCCAGCACTGACTGACTTGCCAGGCATCAAAAAGTTGATTGGCCGGATCGAATAGGGCAGCAGGATACCTCTAGAGCGCTCCTTTGACCCACGTGACGACATCTGGGATAGCCACCTTTACCACCTCACCACTGCATCTCCGCTTCACCTCAACCATGCCCTCTGCGACGTCGCGTTCTCCTATCACGACGCGCAGCGGCAACCCGATCAGGTCGGCGTCGTAAAATTTCACCCCTGCTCTTTCATCTCGGTCGTCGTACAGCACACGCACCCCTGCATTATGCAGCTCGGTGTACAATGTGTCTGCCACTTCACTCACTGGAGAACTGGGCCGGCCCAGCGTCATCAGATAGACATCGTAAGGGGCAAGAAAAGTGGGCCATATCAGGCCCATCGCGTCGTGATGGGTCTCGCCAGTTGCGGCGATGAAACGGTCCATATAGAAACGATGACGACCCAACATAACCGGCTGTGGGATACCGGATGGATCAAGATAGATCACATGGTGTGCCTGCATAATCTCGGGCCTCAAACCGCCGACGATCCCCAACTCGATCCCGTGCTCCAGCTGCAACGGAGTTGCACAGGAAGGACAGAGGTCACCCGCCTGTGCCATAGCGATGTCCGCAGTATACGTCGCTTGATAGTCGCGGCCATAGTTGACATTTAACAGGTGATAGCCCGCGCGGTTGGCACCCGCGACCAGGTTGGACGAATGCACGACTAGTTGATCCACCACCACCTCGGCTGCGGAAATGCCGACCGGCGACCCATACCCTGGCTCTGCACCGAGTGTCCTGATCTCCTCTTCTGTGGCTGGCCGCAAGCCGGACATACCAAGCAGCCGCTTCAGCTTGATCACACTGAGCTCGGTATCGCCACGCACCACCGCGATGACATGCCGCTTGACAGCACCACCCTCCTCAGCCACGAGAAACAGCGACTTCGCCGTACGGGAAGGTGGGATCCGCAGCCAACTGCACAATGCGGCGATGGTTTTGCAATCCGGCGTAGCTACCTCCCGCAAGGGTTGGGCCGCCTCAGCGGGCGGAACAGGTTTCCGAACCGGCGCAATCGCCTGATCACACGCCCACCTGCATGCATCACAGATGAGAAATGAATGGTCACCATCTCGCCACGGCCAGATCAATCGGGACGCTTCATCATCCAGGTCTGCTATGACGCGATGGACCGGCATATCGGCACGTTCAGCCAGGTCAGCCCAACTGGTCAGGATGCTCTGGCACAATGTGTTCCTGTCCGCTTCATCTGAATGGAAACTGTAGGCATCCAACACCATGGACTCGCGACCAGCAAGCAACCCCAATGCGGTTCGCATTGCCGGCTCGGGCGCTTGCCAGAACAAATACAACAGCACGGGTAGCTGGCGATAGGATTGGATGATATTTCGAGCGAGAGCGAGCATCAGCTGCTCATGGCTGGATGGGAGTGTCCAGGTGCGATATCCCTCTCCACCACAGGACACCGCATGCTGCAATGGAGCAGCCCAATCAGGGAATGTCACCTCGGCCTGTCCTTCTATCACTTCGAGCGGCTGCAACGCCGGTAACCCGATCTCCTGGCCGCCCCATTCTTCCATAAGGTGTGCTAAGACGCGTTGTAGCTGTCGGCGTACCTGGACTCCCAGCGGCAGAAAGACATACGCGCCTCCCGAAACGGAACGCACAAAGCCGCCGCGTTGCAGATACTGATAGCCCGGCAGCATGATGTCGGTTGAGGCCTGACGCATGGTCTGAAAGAGCATTTGGCTGAGCCGCATGTGAAGTAACTCCTATCTAAGGTCCGGGGGATTCCTCGCTTCCGCCTAAATTGAATGCACTTTTGCCCTTTGACAGATGGCAACGTCGTATCTATAGAGAATCCATGAGCGCCGCTAAGGATAAGACCAATGCGCTGCGTCTTTTGGGGGTGCATCGCGTTCCGTATCAGCTTTTCACCGTCCCGCCGGAGATTCACTCCGCGACAGAGGTGGCTCAAGCGCTCGGCCTACCACCCCACGAGGTGTACAAGACGCCCGTAGTGTTGCGCCCCCAAGGTCGGCCTCTGCTGGTGATGGTCGCCGGTGACCGTGAACTCGACCTCAAGCGCGTCGCCGCTGCGGTGGGCGAGAAAAAGGTGCGCATGGCCACCCAACGCAAAGCCGAAGCACTGACCGGCCTCCAGGTGGGTGGCATCTCCGCGCTGGCCCTCTTGGACCGCCCCTTCGATGTGTGCATCGATCGTGCGGCACAGGCGCTGTCGCATATCGTGGTGAGTGCCGGGAAACGTGGCATGAACGTGCGCGTGGCTGTCGACGATCTGGTGCGCCTGACGCGCGCCCGTGTCATCGCGGCGACTGCGAGCGAATGAGAGCTTATGGCAGCAGCGCGGCCACCACGCGACGCGCAATCGACAGCGCGGCTGGACGATTGTCTCCATCCTCGAGCACCAGGGCGAACGCCACACATGGCTGGGTGGCCGGGGCATAGCCCACCAGCCATGTGAGGGGCGCGCGGCCTGTCTCCACCGGCAACGCCACCCCAACCCAGCCGGCCAGGCCATTGTATGTCGGCGTCAGGGCACGCAGGGTGCGTGCGACACGCTCGGAGAAGGCACGCTCGCCTGCCGATGCCGCTGCAGGGTGACGCAGCTCCACGCCCGGCATTCGACCATCTCCGGCCACTGCAGCGGCAAGACGAGCCATATGCAGCGGGGTGACAGCCAGATCGCGTTCGGTTTCGCGCCCGTCGAAGCGGGGCAACCGACCCGGGCTGGCCGGCAGAGCGATGGGAGGTCTTTGAGAGAAGCCCAGCTGATGCGCTGTGGCCAGATAGCCCATCCGGCTCAGCGGCGCCAGTAGCTCCTCGAGCGATGTGTGCAACGGATCGGGGGGTGTAGTCGTGCCCGCGCTGAGCAATCCCGCCAGCCCGATCCAACGGGCCAGGTCGCCCACCGGATAAATTCCCTGGGTGGCGCGATTGAGCAACGGGGCGGAAGGGTCGGCCGTCAGCGTTTTCCACGTCTCCTCCAGGCGGTTGGGGTCGTATGCAGGATGGCTCACCATCGTAAGCAGCGCGCCACTGGTGATGTCCAGCGCGATGAACGCGCCGACGTGATAGCCCAACTCTGCATCGGCCAGGCGCATGGTCGCCAGGTCGGCGCTCAGGAAGACGTCCTCACCGCGCTGGGAGCGGTGGAGCAGCGCCTCCAGCCAGGTGCACCGGCCGCGCAGAATGGGATCAAACACCGCCTCACAACCGCTGCTGCCGTAGCGCAAGCTGTAGTAACCTACGAGATGCGCCGTCGCCGGCTGCGGATAGTGCCGCCGAAAGATATCCGTATGGCCCGGACCTGGTTGCGGCGCTGAATATGCCAGCACCGCGCCAGTGCGGTCTAAGAGTCGTCCCCGGTGAATCCGTCGCTCCGCCTGAATCAAGCGCGGGTTGTCGGCCCGCGCCACCAACTGCGGCGCCTGGATCATCTGCCAGTAAGCCAGCGCTCCCGCTACGACGACGAAGCCCAGCAGCAGTGCACGCATCAGGCGGATGATGGCCAGCGTCACAGCTTCCCCTCCCCTGAGGACTGCCGGACGACCGCGCGCCCGGAAAGGCGCAGCAACAATCCCACCATGGTCATGCTCACCAGCAGCGAGCTACCGCCGTAGCTGACAAACGGAAGGGTCACTCCGGTCAAGGGTATCAGCTTCAGGGTCCCTGCCATAATTACCAGCGCTTGCAGGCCGAAAAGTGCACCGATGCCGACAGCCAACAACCGCTCGAACATGCGTTGGCAACCCAAGGCAATCCGAAACGCGCGGGAGACCAGCAACATAAAAGCGACTACCAGACCCAGGGTGCCGATTAACCCATACTCTTCGCCCACCGCGGCGAAGACGAAATCGGTGTGTACCACCGGGATGGCACTGGGCAACCCCTGGCCGAGCCCCTGCCCGAGGACACCACCGCTGGCAAACGCCAACAGCGCCTGGACGATCTGAAACGAGCGTCCTGAGGCGTCGCGCCACGGATCCAGCCAGGCATCCACCCGCAGCGCGACCACATCAAATACATGGTAGCCCACCACACCCGCCCCGATCAGCAGCACACCACTGGCTAATACGTAAACTCCCTGCCCAGTTGCGGCGTAGAACATTGCCAAGAAGAGACCGAAGAACAACACCGCCGCTCCCAGGTCGCGCTGCCAGAGCAACAGCAACATGCTGAAACCCCACATAAACAGCAAAGGGCTGACATGGGCAGGATGGGGAACACGCCAGCGATGCACGCGCACATGGACCTCAACCAAGGCGGCTTGCCTTTGCGCCAAATAGCTCGCCAGGAACACGACCATCAATAGTTTGAGCAGCTCGGAGGGTTGAAAGTAAAATCCTGCCGCGCCCAGCCACAGGCGTGCCCCCACCCCGCTGGGATTGACCCCCAGGAAAAAGGTCATTCCCAAGAGGAACAGACCCAGCAAGAGCCATGTATAACGCAAGCGCTCCAGCCACCGCAATCCGTGCGGGAACAAAGCAGCTGCTAGCAGCGCACCGCTGCCCAGCACCATCCAGAGCGTCTGGCGGAGGAGAAACACCGTGGGTGCCAGACGGTCCACTTCCGCTAATCCCCAACCGATCAACAGGATGACCAAGGGCAACAACACGCGGTCGTGGCGGGGCATGTGTCGTTGCAACAGCCAGGTAGCAGTCATGGCACAGGCCGCCAACATCACCGGCGCGAGGAAACGCTCCGCCGTCATACGCCCATCTTCGACCAGCGCCAGCTGGATAAACGCCACAAAGGTGAACGCCAAGGGTAGGCTGCCACTCAGACCGGACCACCACTTGGGCGGGGACAGCGCCCCTGGTGGACGCGAAACCAGCGGGATACCCATCACCTAGCCCCGGTGCCTATCCCTCGCGAGCCCACCTCGGAAACGACCCACAAGCCCGCAGAGTGCCACACGTCACGCATGTCCCTTAAGGTATTTGCCGATCAGGAGCTCCAGATTCTTCTTCAGGTGCTCCGGAATGCACTCCGGCCGGGTGATGATGGCATCCCGCAGAGCATGCTGACAGGAGCAGTCGAACTCGGAGGGGAGTGTGGACACCAGATTCTTGATCGCCTCTTTGGCGATGGCAGTGTTCGCCATCAGGTTCTGGATGATGGCTTCGACGGTCACTGGTTCCTCTGCCTCGTGCCACACGTCGTAATCGGTGACATGGGCCATCGTGGCATAACACATTTCGGCTTCGCGCGCCAGCTGTGCCTCGGGCACGGCGGTCATCCCGATGATGTCCATTCCCCATTGGCGATAGACGCGGCTTTCTGCCTTGGTGCTGAAACGCGGTCCCTCGATCGTGATGAACGCACCGCCCTGGTGCACTCTGGCGCCGGTCGCCTGCACCGCTTGATATAACAGCGCGGACAATCGGCGACAAAACGGCTCGGCAAAGCTGATATGTACCACCAGCCCGTTGCCGAAGAAGCTGAGCGGGCGTCCGCGTGTGCGGTCGAACAGCTGGTCAGGAATGACCACATCGCGTGGGGCAAAGTCCTCGCGCAAGCTGCCACATGCGCTCACTGAGATGATCTGAGTCGCCCCCAGTTGCTTCAGCGCGTAGATGTTAGCCCGGCTGTTCAGCTCGCCCGGGCTGATGCGGTGACCGCGCCCATGGCGGGGCAGGAAAGCCACCCGCCGGCCATTCAACGTGCCCACCACGATGGCGTCCGAGGGCTCTCCGAAGGGGGTGTGCAACCGCACCTCTGTGACGTCCGTCAGCTCCTCCATCTCATAAATACCTGAACCACCGATGACCGCCAGCGTGACCGGTTCCATAACCAGCACCTCCTACGTCTGGATGATGTGGGGATCAGGATGCGACGTTCCATCCCCAGCTTCGAAACGCAGTTTCAACCGGCCAAGGCCGATAATATCCCCTTTGGTTAAGGGAGTTGTCTCCGTGATCGGGGCATCGTTCAGACGCGTGCCGTTGCGACTGCCCAAGTCGGTCAGCCACCAGCGGCCGGCATGGTTATCGATGCGCGCATGATAGGCCGAGACCCACTCATCCTGAAGCACGATCTGATTGTCCTCTGCACGACCCAGCGTAGCCGGCGGGAACACGACGAAAACCATCTCAGCTTGGGATGGTGTATCCATGTCGGGTACTATCCGCAGCCAGGCAACAGGTTTCGCATTGGTGACCGCTATACCATGTCCCGTGTGCTGATCACTTGCTACCAAGTGGAGATCACGCCAGATCAGATAGACAACGAGCAGTAAGAAAGCGTATAGGATGAGCACCGCCAGGGCACGCAGGGTCAGCAGCACCCATTCCATGTCCACAGAGCGTCACCTCGTCGGGTCAGCCGGTCGTGTCTCGTCCATCCATTTGCGGGGTGTATGCGTGGCGCAACTGGACAGGCCCGCGTCGTGGCTCCAAAAGGCGTGCACTTCGGCGTGGCCGGGGGACAGGCGGGGTTCGAGCTGCAACAGAATCGAGGGCGGAGCGGCGAAACGCCCTCCGGCTTCCTGAGCGATGCGGTGCAGACATTCGTACAGGCCGCTCAACAGGGCTTCCGGGTTGCCTGCAAGGGCCTGCCAATCGGCAGGATGTAACACCACGCGACAACAGTTGGGAAAGGACAATTCTGTATCCGTCAACACGGCCTGGCGCTCCATAGCGCGCGCCATATCGCGCGCCAAGTCGCTCCAATGTAGTGGCGCCGGGAAGAGCGTGCCCCAGGCGTGCTCAACAAACTGTTCCACCAACGCTTCCAAACGTTCGATGCTTGTCACATCTTGATTATAACATCGGGTTCATTCATATCGCAATGCATCAATCGGGTTCAGCTGCGCGGCACGGGTTGCCGGATAGATGCCAAAGAACAGCCCCACTGCCGCTGAGAAAAGCGTTGCCAGGAGAATCGCCTCCAGGCGTACGATCGTGTTGAGACCAGCCAACTGGGCCACTAATAGCGAACACGCATAGCCGAAAGCAATCCCCAGCGCTCCGCCGATCAAAGCCAACACCACCGCCTCGACCAGAAACTGCAACAAGATATCACGCCGCCGGGCGCCCACCGCCTTGCGGATGCCGATCTCGCGCGTGCGCTCGGTGACCGAGACCAGCATGATGTTCATAATGCCGATGCCGCCCACCACCAGCGAGATGCCGGCGATGGCACCCAGGACGATGGTGAACACCGCCGTGAAGTCGCCAAAGACTTTGATCAAATCGGACTGACTGATGATCGAGAAGTCGTCATCATCGCGGAAGCTGATGCGATGGCGCTCACGCAGCAGCGCAGTCACCTGATCCGCCACGGCGTCCATGACCTCCTGACTGGCGGCTTGGATGAAGATAAGCGAAACAGCCAGCTCACCCCGCACAACCGGGGCGCGAAACAGGCGCGTCTGCGCCGTGCTGATGGGGATGATCACGACGTTATCCTGGTTACCAAAGGGACCGCCGCCTTTCTCCGCCAGCACTCCGATGACGCGAAAAGGCACGTCGTTCAGTTTGACCGTCTGGCCGATGGGATACTCATCCGCGTCGAACAAGCGTCTGGCCGGCTGGGCGCCCAAGACGGCGACGCGCGAGCGCGCATTGACGTGTTCCTGGCTGATGAATTCTCCCAGGGTCAGGTTGAAGTTGCGTACCGACTGATACTGGGGTGGCGCTCCGATAATATATGTGGCCAGCTCCCGATTGCCGCGCACAATTGTTCCGTTGCGCGAGTACTCCGCTGCCACCGCGACCACACCGGACACCTGGAACGGGTCGGCGATCGCCTCGGCATCCCCGAGGGTGAGCGGTTGTACCCGTTGCCCGACCCGCCGTATCGGCGAAGAACCCGGCTCTAACTGCCCGGGAAAGACGAACAACAGGTTCGAGCCCAGCCCGCTAAACTGTTGGATAATGTACGCCTCGAAACCATAGCCCACCGAAAGCAAGGCGATCACAGCGCCCACACCGATGATGATGCCCAGCATCGTGAGCGCGGCGCGCAATTTGTTGACCGCCAGGGCATTCAGCGCAATCCGGATACTTTCCAGCAAGGACATAGGGGCTCAGCTGGCAGCGACCACGTGGAACGGGGATGAAACAGGGTGATCATCCACCACGCGTCCATCCGCGAGGCGCACGATGCGGCGCGCGTGGCGCGCAATGTCGTGTTCGTGGGTGACCAAAATGATAGTGATGCCGCGCTCGGCGTTCAATCGTTGGAAGATGGCCATAATCTCCTCTCCGGAGCGCGAGTCCAGGTTGCCGGTCGGTTCGTCGGCCAGGATGATGGCCGGCTGATTCACAATCGCACGTGCGATGGCAACGCGCTGTTGCTGGCCGCCGGAAAGCTCGTTGGGACGGTGATGGATCCGGTCAGCCAGGCCCACTGCTTCCAGGGCAGCCAGGGCTAGCGCACGGCGTCTGCGCGGTGGCACTCCGCTGTAGATGAGGGGCAACTCCACGTTTTCCAGGGCGGTTGCGCGCGGCAACAGGTTGAAGTTCTGGAAGACAAAGCCGATCTTGCGCCCACGCACGTAGGCCAGCTGATCGTCATCCATCGTCGCCACTGGGATACCGTCTAGATAGTATTCACCCCGGGTGGGTGTGTCCAGGCAACCCAAAATGTTCAACAGAGTCGATTTCCCCGAACCGGATGCCCCCATAATCGCCAACATCTCTCCGCGTTGCACTTGGAGCGAAACCCCACACAGCGCACACACCTGAATCACGCCCATGCGATAGATCTTGACCAGGTCACGCGCGTCGATCAGGATCTGGTCCGACGGTCCTCCCATCGTGCTTCACTCCTGCGGGCGGAAAAGACGTTGCAGCTGTTCGCGGCGTGAGATCTTGCGCACGACAACCTGGTCGCCCTCGGCCAACCCGTGTAACACCTGGCTGTGGGTCTCGCTGCGCAATCCTAATTGGATCTCCACTGGAGTGGACGAGCCATCGGGTGTCAGTTTCTCGACGAAGTAGCGGGGTTCTCCACGACTGCGGTCCACGCTGACGGCGCGGTTGGGGACGAGCAGCACATCCTCCAGCCGCTCGACCTCGAGCGTGGCATCGGCGCTCAGCCCCAGCAACAACGGTGCTTCGGGATTGCTCAAGGCAATGGTCACCTGATAGGAGACCACACCACCAGCAGCGGAGGTCGCGCGCGGAGCAATTTCGGCGACCATCCCTTGCAATCGGGCATCCGGGAAGGCATCCACGGCGATGGCAACCTTTTGGCCGACGCGTACACGTCCGATATCCACTTCGTCGACTTCCACCGTGATGCGGTAGGCGGAGAGGTCGCTGATGACGACGCCTTGTGCCCGGCCGGGCGTCGAATTCTCGCCCACCTTGAGATTGCTTTCGGTCACAACGCCGTCGATGGGTGCCACCAGCAAGGCACTGGCCAGGTTGACCCGGGCCTGTTCCACGGCGAGCTGCGCGGCATCGACAGCTGCCTGCGCGATAGTGACCTCGTTGGGAGAGGGCTTGCGCAACAAGCGGTGCAGCGCCGCCTCGGCCTGGGCCAGCTGTGCCTCGGCGGCTTTTTGTTCGGCCTCCGAAGGGCCGCGGACCAGGCGATCCAGCGCCGCTTCCGCCTGGGCCACCTGCGCTTCTGCCGCCGCGATATCCGCTTCATCGGCGCCTTTAGCGGCCAACAGATAGTTCGCCTTGGCTGCTTCGTAGTCGATGGTGGCCTGCTCGAGCTGCGCCGCTTGCGGTGACGCGCCCACATCGCCGCGGTAAGCGATCTGATCGTAGGCCCATTGGGCTTGTTTCAGGGCGATCTCAGCGCGGCGCAGCTGCGCCGCACGCACGGTGATCTCATTTTCATCCAGGCCCTTGAGCACGCGCTTCAGGTTGGCGCGCGCACTCGCCACCGCTGCTTGGGCTGATTCGAGATCTTTGGGATGGGGCGCTGCGCGCAGCGCTTCCAGCTGCGCTTGGGCCCGTGCCACTTCGGCGCGCGCCGCAGCGACGTCGACCTCGTCGGGTGGCTCGTAGAGTTGTTCCAGTTGCGCCCGAGCGCGTGCCAACTCCACCTCGGCACGTCGGACCGCCAGCTCCAGATCATCGGTGCGCAACCGCGCCAGCAACGTCCCCTTTGTGACATGTTGGCCGCGTTTCACAAACACTTCTGCCACTACGCCGCTGATGCCGAACTCCACGCGCACTTCATGGCGCGGTTCAATGCGACCCGAGGCGTTGATCGTGCTGAGGATGGTGCCACGGCGGAGCGTGATCACCTCTTCCACTTCTGGATCACGCGTGATATCGTAGGAAGGCGGATTGAAAAAAATCCAGCTGGCCACTCCCAGGCCAACGATCAGAACCAAAATGCCGCTGATCTTGACGAAACGTGTCATCTCGCTCCACTATTCCTCACACCTCTCCCAACTTCGCGACACCCTTCCTCGAATTGGTGGTACACCAGCAAGCCACACCGATCATTCCGCTGATTGCATGAAATTTCAACCCAGCCTGGTCACTTTCTCGTCACGGCATGCCTGGTCGGCCGCGACTGCGGTCGTCGGCCTTTGATAGACCACCGCTTCCCTTCGCTCCCAATTTGAAATGCACCCCACTGGCGGGGTGCAATTCGAAAAGGATGCCCTGAAGCGGTGGTTTGCAAAGTGGCGACGGTTGTGAGCGGCAATTGTCAGGGAGCGGTTGGCGCCATCTCCTCATGCGCGCGGCTCATTTTTCTCACT
>JANXAX010000270.1 GCA_025062175.1 Anaerolineae bacterium
TCCGCAAGCACTCGAGCTGTACGCCCAGCTCAGTGGCCAGACGGGTCAGGACTTCAACAATGCGATAGACCCCTCCTTCCGGATACCAGACGCCTTCGTTGAGCTCGACATGGGCGATCACATTCAGCGTCGCCGGAGCGCGGAACGGGTCCGAACCGACGTAAGTGGCAAAACGGCACAACAGCTGATGCAGCGGAGGCGAAACGTGGAAGCTCTGAATTGCGCGGCTCATCGTGCGCCAGCCGTCCAGATAACGGATGTTCCCCAGCGGTTGCCGGAGCAGATTGCTCCAGCGGAGTGGTTCACCGTAGATGAAGCTCGGCCCGACCACCCGATACAGGCGCGCAGCATATGCCAGAAAGCGCAGATAGCCCTCCACATCCCGTTCGGACAGACGACGCAGCTGCGGTAACACGTGGGGTAAGTCACCGCTCAGATCCAGCTGCGTTCCATCCGGGTAGAAATAGCGTGTGTAAGGCACCATCGGTCGGAGGGCTAGGTAGTCCCCCATACGGCGTCCTGCTGTGGCAAACAATTCCTCCAACACATGGCGCATCGTGATGACCGAAGGTCCACAATCCCAGCGATATCCATCCGAAAACTGCTGGGCGATTTTACCTCCGGGGGAAGCATTTTGTTCCAGGATCAACACTCGCCGGCCTGCAGCTGCCAGGTGAATCGCTGCGCTCAGGCCGCCTATCCCTGCGCCTACCACGATGACATCCCAACACGTGTTCATAGGTGCTCCGCCTGGCGCGCCAGCGTCCGCCCTTTCCAGCGCGGTCCGCCGTAGCGATAGTGCCATACCAGCGCCTGTCCAGCGATGACCGTCATCAGAATGTTCGAGAGGGGCAGCAACAGGGCGTCTTGCAACCGCTGATGAGTGACAGCAGCACTCAGCGCACGCACGCCTCCACCCAAGACCACCATCATCAGCGGCAACCACGGCCATCCCTCATGCCACGGGAGCAACCATCCCAGCGGCAACCACAACCACGGGACGACGAACAACCACCAGTGAAAGATCCCGGACAATATCAGGAAAAACGGCTTGTTCCCATGGCCGGCCAGGATATTTTTGGCGAAGCCATCCCGCACCTCGGTCCAGGTGCGATACATACGCGTGTGGATGAGCCAATTGCCCTCTGCCATCACCAGGTGCATGCGATGGCGTTTAATGTTCCATGCCAGGCCCATATCCTCTACGACGTTTGCGCGTACCGCGGCGTGTCCCCCGATGCGCTGATAGGCGCTGCGCCGAAAAGCCATACACTGGCCGTTCGCAGCGGCAAAGACCGGCCATGGCATGTAGCGCACTGCCAGCTCAGGGAGATAGTTGATGATGGTGAACATCATCATCGGCACCACCAACCGCTCCGACCAGGTGACCGTCTCCTGCGTGGGCCAGACGGTCAGCAAGTCGGCATGGGTCTGCTGTAAAAGGTGCAGCACTGCGTCTAGGGCGGCGGGCTCCCAGCGCACGTCGGCGTCGGTGAAGATCAGGATCTCGCCCTTGGCGCGCTGTGCCAGCTGATGACAGGCCCAGTTCTTGCCCAGCCAACCGGCCGGCAAAGGCTGCCCACGCACCACCGAAAGGCGGGGGTCGCGCCGGGCGATGGTCTGGGCACGTACAAAAGTGTCGTCGACGGAGGCGTCGTCCAAAACGACCACCTCGAAATCGGGATATTTCAGACCCAGCAAGCGGTTCAGCGTTTCCTCGATGTGTTCCGCCTCGTTGCGCGCCGGCACCAGGATCGAGACGCTGGGGAAGCCGCGCAACCGAGCCGGCCGCAAACGGGGAAAGGTGAGAGTGTTAAGCACCCCGATGCAGGCGATTAAGATCAGCACACCAAGCGCAACCAGCCAGATCATACCATCCCGACCCATCGACGTATCCAAGTGCGCAGCCGTGGTGCTTGGCTTAGCTCGGCACGATGGCGCCAGCCGATGAGCGCCATGTTGAGTGCCCAAATAGCCAGCAGCTCCGGCGCGGAGCGAGCATATTGCATCCCTACAAACCCTCCCAAGCCGAGCACGGCCAGGCACGTTGTCCAGCCGTTTGAAGCAAGCAGGGCGAAAAGCGTGGTGAACAGCGCTGCCAAGACGGTCGGCGCGGCTCCGAGGGTCAAGCCACTCCACACGCCGAATGTCGCCGCCACCGCTTTGCCACCCCGTCCGCGCAGCCACGGGGAGAAGGCATGGCCCAACAGAGGCGCGCATGCGACTGGCACAATGCGCCACCCCTGGATGCCCAACAAGAAATAAGGAATGCCCACCGGCAGTGCCCCCTTGGCGTAATCCAAAAGCAGCGCCAGCGCGAACCAGCGCCAGTTGGAAGCGCGGAGCACGTTCGTCGCCCCCGGATTATGGTCGCCATACGCCCGAATATCTCGCCCACTGGCCAGCCATCCCACCAGCAGGGCGAACGGAATGGAGCCCCAGACAAAGGCGATCACCGTCCAGAGGAGCGTTTCCACCGCACCCCTTCCTGGAGCCACGCCACCAGGGCAAAGCCCCCCATTGTGATGCCGCCACACAGCGCCGCGGCGGGTTGTCCCCAGAAAATCCCCAGGCCGATTGCTTGGAGGATGCAGGTGAGCGTATAAACCCACAACAAGGGCCGCCGCGGCAACGCTTTGGGCTTTCCCACCGCGGTCAACAAAGTGGCAGCGAACCACCAGCCTGCAAAGTTGCGCACCGGGATGCCCAAATATTCTCCCGGAGTGAACCACTTCCACAATCCCTGGGCCACCATCTGGGGATCCAGGAAAGTGTCCCAGGCGGTGAAAGCGGCTCCTGCCAGCGCAGCAACCGTCAGCGGATGCGACCTCCAGCGTGAGCGCTCAGACTGGCGCAAAAGGATCGCCTCCGCCACGGCCCAGGCGGGCGGCAACATCATCAGCCAAGCGAACGGGATGAGCAACGGCACGCCACCGAGCTGCGGCTGCAACCTGTCGCTGTATGCATAGTGACCGAACGGCCATCCGGTGTGCACACCCACGACCTCGACCGCCCAAGCGCCGATGAGGACCGGCCCGATGGCGCGCGCCAACCGTCCTGGCGGCCATACACGCGCCAGGATGCTCACGGTGAGCGTCACTTGAGCCAACACCCCCAGCGATACCAGCCATGGGAAGGTGTGGTCTCCCATAACCCATAACACGACCGGCATGCTGATCCACGTCGTCAGCCAGACGCCGAAGGTGATGCGCTCGTGGCGCGCCAACGCGTCGAAGTCCCTCGTCATGCCATACGATGCGGTTGCGAAGACACAACCCCATGATTTCAATTTGAGGAAGGGAGCCGCCACCATCGCATCCGCCCATACTGACACAGCGCTTGGGCGCGTGCGTGACTGGTCTCAGAAAGCATCAGCATCACACCGCATCCGATGATCCAATTGGTCAAGAGGAAGAAAAGCATTTCTTCCAACGGCAGTCCGACGAGCGCCAGTCCAGTGGTTTGCAGGGGATCCAATTGCCACACCCCATGGGAAATGGCGAACCAATCCAGCAGCCACAAGTACAAGGTGGGAGGAAAGATGGCGAACGCCAGCCATCGCCGTTGCGCCCAGAGAATGTCGGCGCCGAAGGCTGTCTGAATCAGCACCGGGATCAGCCCCCAGCTGAGGATCAGGGTCAGGTAGGTGCCAGGCTTCCAGCCACTCATGCCCACCCCTACGGCACACGCCCAGATAAAGAACACTCCCAGGCTCGCCCCGAGGCGCAGTGCCGATGACGCTAGGCCTGGCTTCTCGGCCGCCTGGAGGCGACGTCGCAACGCGAGAGTCCAAAGGCCAGTGAAGAGGGTCTGCAGCACAAAGAAGCCATACTCCTCGAGGGGCACATAGCCCAAGACGATACCACTCACCTTCTGCGGATCATAGAACCACACACCCCGGGCGAGGAGATAGTTGTCCCAGGGGGTGGTATAGGCGAGGGCAAGCAACACGTGCAATAACACCACCCCATAGGCGCGCCGGTCAAATGAGGCGCAACGCCGCATCAACCCACAACGCCAAAGGTCGCGGGGCACGCGGATGAGCAGCCACCCCAAGGGCAATGTCAGGAAGAGGGCCAGCACAGTGGCGTAGGTC
>JANXAX010000271.1 GCA_025062175.1 Anaerolineae bacterium
ACAGCGCACCAGCCCCTACTTGTCGCCCTTAGTATAGCGTGTGTGGCAGTTCTTGCAGGGCAAAACCTCGTAGGGGATGCCAGTCAGCAGCTCCATGCCGCCTTGCTCTTTGCTGTAGAAATACCTCATGCCACGCGTGGTGCCGTGCAGGGAATCAGACAGCCAGGTCGCGATCTGATCCGCAGCGCTCTGGGATGGTTCTTGAGCATAGGCAGGAACGACATAAGGTGCTAGAGGTTCTCCCGACCAGACGCTCACCAATGCGGGGATAACGAGTATACTTACCAACCATCCTAATGTTGCATATAGTTTGCCTCCTTGCATAACCTAGTCTCCTCCCTCGAAAGAAATGCAAGACACCATTGTGCAAGGGATAACCCTCTCTCCATTTGACACTATATAACCCCTTCGCGAATAAGTCAAGCCCTGAGGCGAGCTCTCGCCAGGTGCGTTTCAAGTTGAGTGTGATATGGAAAGCGGCCTGTAAAAAAGCTGGCGACTGATATCGCGCTGGCAGGCGTGCCGCCGAATTTCTCCCTGCGGGAACGCTTTTCTCCTCCCTCCGCGCGTGCGGACGGCCGGTCGCAGGACCTTAAACGACGATTTCGATCTCTCTTGTTGGCTGTTCCACCGTCTCCCCAGAAAACAAACGCGTCCTCTCTAGAAAATTTGCATACGAGGCAGATTTGTGTTATACTTTGTTTTAGAAGCGCGGGTATAGTTCAGTGGTAGAACGTCACCTTCCCAAGGTGAATGTCAGGGGTTCGAATCCCCTTACCCGCTCTTCTTTTTTATTCCGTTAACTCTCCGGTAAACGAAGGGGTAGGCTTCTCAAATGAAAACGCGCGGGAGAGTGCGCTGATGAAGTGCCCGCAATAAAGGGAAAAAGATGAGAATAGTCACCCCGTTCAGCAATGAGGCTGGCAGCGCAATGCGCAGCAAAGTGGCATTCCAGTCAAGGGGATAGCCGGATAGGATGAGGAAAAACATCGAGAACGCGTAGTATATGAGGCTCATCGGGAAGGCGAGCAACAAGGGCAGCACTAAACTCGTACCATGTACGCGACTGTGGGCCATGCTGACGAACAGGCACACGAGAAGTAGGGAAATGATAGAAAGACCAAATGGAGCATTGGAGAACAGGTCAAGACCAATCCCCCCGATGACGGCCCACATCCAACCTTCTGTTGCGCCACGCAGGGCGGTCCAGCTGATGACCGCTAATAACACCAAGTCAGGGTGAACACCTCCAATGCTGAGCAGATGCCCCCAGCTGGATTCGATCAGCACAAGAGCAAACAAGAGCACGATCTGCACGCTACGGATTGATGTTACCCCCTTCTCCGGAACCCGGTGCCGTGTCTATCTCTGGTGGCACAAAGGTGGTAATGACCAGCACCGTTTCGATTCGACTGAAATCAACCGCCGGGCGAATGTATGCCGTCTGAAACATATCCGCATCCCGATGGGATACTTCAACGACCTGACCAATGACCAGCTTATCCGGGAGGGTGCCACCTAGGCCAGAGGTCACAATAATATCGCCTGGGCTGATATTTTCTCCCTGGGGGATGCGCTCCATGATCAGATTGCCTTCTATCGAGCCACGCACGATCCCGGTGACCCGCGAGTTCAACACACGTGCGTTCACCGCGCTGGACGGATCAATCAGCAACAGCACCTCAGCGATGTTAGGTCCGGCGCGAATGACGCGCCCCACCAGGCCGCGATCGGTGATCACGGGCATGCCGGGCGCCACGCCGTCGCGCACTCCTACATCGATGAAAATGGTGAACATAAGGTTGCTCGGATTTTCTCCAATTTTTTGGCCGACGACCGCTGCAGTACGGTAATCGTACTGGGGGTTGTTACGCGTGTAGTTGAGCAGCTGGCGCAATCGGCGATTCTCTTGTTCCACCTCGGCCAGGCGGACATTTTCTACCGCGAGACGGTTGACCTCAGCTTGCAACCATTCCACCCGTTGGCGTAACTGCTGGATGTCTTGTAACCCTCCCGCGGAGCGCTCGACCGCCTGGCTGATGGTGCTCATCACAATTTGGAGTGGAACAAAGAGGTTGCGCGCCACATCGCGCAATGGCTGCACATAGCCGAGCTGGCTTGCCAGCAAGCTCAGCATCACAACGACCAGCATAGTGACATAGGATAGTCGGGAGGATCTGGGCTCATTTAGCATGCGCTCTGAATCACCACAAGACCACGAGACGACGCAGCGGATACTGCTCTTGGTCTACGGAAGGGACTCTGGGGGTACGTATTATGAAAAGTGGGCTAACCACGATGGTTGCCCCCAACACGGTCCAGACTGGCCAACACGCGGCTGTATTTATCCAGATTTTCCACGACAATGCCGGCACCGCGCGCCACACATGTGAGCGGATCTTCTGCCACGTACACGCGAATTCGAGTTTCCTCTGACAGGCGTTCGGCCAGACCCTGCAGTAATCCTCCACCGCCGGTGAGGGCGATCCCGTTTTCCATCAGGTCGGCAATCAACTCTGGGGGTGTTTCGTCCAAGGCGCTGCGCACGGTTTCCACGATAGTCGAGACCGCGTCGCTAAGGGCTTCCCGGATCTCCACGCTGGACACTTCCACCGCTTCAGGGAGGCCGGTGACGAGATTGCGGCCGCGTAGCGTGATCGTTTGCTCTTCGGGGAGTGGATATGCCGAGCCAATGGTGATCTTGGCCCTTTCGGCCATGCGTTGTCCAATGAGCAAATTGTATTTCTGGCGAGCGTATTGGATGATCGCTTCATCCATTTCATCACCCGCCACGCGGATGGAACGGCTGACCACGATGCCTTCCAAGGAGAACACAGCCACCTCCGTGGTGCCACCGCCGATGTCGATCACCATACTCCCAACCGGCTCTGCCACCGGCAGGTTGGAGCCAATGGCTGCGGCCATCGGTTCCTCAATCAGATAGGCCTCCCGGGCACCAGCGGCCAGCGCCGCGTCTCGCACTGCACGCTTCTCGACCTGAGTCACCCCGCTGGGAATGCCAATTACTACCCTTGGTCGCGGGATAGGGAAGAAAGACTGTTCGTGTACTTTGCGAATGAAGTAGCGGATCATCGCCTCGGTGATTTCGAACTCGGAAATCACCCCGTCGCGCAGAGGACGAATCACCGCCACGTTGGCCGGCGTTCGTCCTACCATCTCCTTTGCCTCAATCCCAATGGCGAGCGGTCGTCTGGTACGCCGGTCGATCGCCACTACCGAGGGTTCATTGATAACAATGCCTTTCCCGCGCACATGGACGAGGGTATTGGCCGTTCCCAGGTCAATGCCCACGTCCATAGAGAAGAGGCCTAACAGGGCGTTGAGTGGATTAAACACGCGAGTTTTTGTTCTCCTTCGTTCCCGATTGACAGAAATATGCTTCTCAGAAGATTGTCAACGATGGTGCGCTTCCCACCCTACTATTATAGCATATTTTCAATGCGATACAAGGTTAATGATGTCTGAGGGGCTTATTTCAAATTGGGCTGTGACTTCAGGTTTGCGACAGTTGTCCGGGCCACGACCGTCAGGGAGTGGTTAGAGACGCTTGCGGACGCGCTTGTCGCTAGAACAAAGCATGGTATGATGTGCCTCTAAAGCCATTTTGTCGCAGGAGCTGTTCTCATGTCTTCTCAAGCCGCTATCGAATACATCACGGCCCGCCAGGCGCATTACCTGCAGCAATTGATCGAATTTCTGCGCATCCCCAGCGTCGGCACAGCGCCGGCGCATCACACCGACGTGCAACGCGCCGCGCAGTGGCTGGCGCGTTTCATGGAGCACGTCGGCTTGCACGGCGTGCAACTGCTCCCCACCGACCTCCACCCAGTCGTCTACGGCGCATGGGGGACAGATGACCCCCATACACCCACCTTGCTCGTATACGGCCACTATGATGTACAGCCCGCCGACCCGGAGGAACAATGGCACACGCCACCCTTCGAGCCGACCATCCGGGATGGCAACATCTATGCACGCGGGGCCTCGGATGACAAAGGGCAGTTGCTCACCCATCTGATCGCTGCTGAGGCCTATTTACGCACAGCGGGCAGGTTGCCCGTCA
>JANXAX010000272.1 GCA_025062175.1 Anaerolineae bacterium
GCTGGCCTCATCCACAGAAGCGCTGCGATAGTCCCAATTCCAGCGCAGCAACGCAGCAAAAGCGAGCAGTAGAAGGAAAGACAGAACATCAAGCCATCGTGGCCAACGACCACGTGTCATAAAATGTCCCTGTCGTGCTGCTCAGGCAGTCTCAACGGATGGGGTGTCGCTGTCAGGGAAGATACCCCGCGCAGCCGAGATACCTGGGCAATCCATCAAGAGAGCCTCTCCAAAAATATCGGGCTCGCCGACACCAGGGTTGACATCGATACGCACCGCCATACCGCATGCCAGACAGTGCGCTTCAAAGATCGAATATCCCTCGCGCCAACGGGTGAAGGGGCTCAATTTAGCATGTCCATGCGTCTGTATGCGTTGATAGGCTTCCTCCATTAATGCCTTTCGTTCCTGCAGGCAATAACTCAAGTCGCGGCACGCGCCCAGATGGAATGCAACGCATTCCTTACAAAGCCCCATTGTGCTTCTCCTGACTCATCATTTCATTTCGGCCGGCAGTGCTTGGCGGATGTTGTCACTGCCTCAGCTAACTCTCTACCAGAAGTATGGATCGTTGATTACCTCGCGAAATGCTTGCAACGCGGCTGGACTAGAAGTCACCGACCAGTTGATCGCCGGCCATTCGCGATCGGATTGTATCTCAACCAACAAAACACTGACCACTAAGGGGTAACGATTCTTGAGTGAGGAGAAGCAGTCACGTAACCATTGCGCTTTGTCGCCCCCTTGCTCTGCAGAAGCGAGTTCGGTCAATATGATAGGTTTGTTCCATTGCAGCGCTGCTTGGTACTCTGGAGCAAACATTTCATCAAAGGTGCGCCATCTGGCCCATTGTTCATTTGGCACGGTGCCGTGGTTGAGCTCGGTGGTACCGACATAGTCTACCACATCATCGCCCGGATAGTACTGCGCGGCCCACTTGTGCAGCCACATCGCACTCCACAGGTGCTTCACATTACTGGCGCCCTCTTCGCGGAAGATGGTCACGATGCGGCGGAAAGCAGCTTTGAAGTTCTCCGGGTCGCCCTGCCAGGGATACCAGGAACGTACACCGGGTTCGGTACTCTGTTCATGGGCAAAGCGCAGAATGATCGGCACACCCGTGTCACGCGCCCGACGCGCCCAGCTGCGAATGTAGGCATCGTGCTTTCCAAGGGCGATGGCCTCTAATGCGTATTCCGGTTGCACAGTCAACCGGTCGTCGAAGGCGCGTTTCCACGGCTCCCAGGTGATCACCGGTGTGTAACCTTTTCGGAAGGCCAGTTTCACATAATCGTCATAAAAGCTTGCATCCTCATCACCCCACGCCTGAAACCACAATGCCAGACGCATCGGGTAGTTGACTAGCCTTCCGAGGCGATCTAAGGCGACAAAGTTGTCATAGGGGATACCCTGGGTAAAAGCCCCTATGGCGACGCGGCCGATCGAAAGCGGAACTATCGGGGTCTGCGCCCCTACGGGCAGCGCGCTCCCTGAGCACAAAGCAATAACGGCTATACCCATATATAACCTATATAACCAATTGAGTGTCTTCCAATGCATCCGGTTTACCCTCCTCATCTCTCCGCCAGCCTACCAATTTGAGTTAACGCCACAACGATGAGGTGATCACGAACAACTTGGCAAGCCCTCGTAACACCGCTGAGCGTCCGAAACCGCGATATAGTTCCTTCAACATCGTTCGGAAGTTCACTCCATGCCAGGCATTGCGCACAATTCGACTTAGCGCCAAGATGAAGAATGCAGCCCAGAACAGGCTTCCCAGATCAGCGCTGCGTAGCACGGAGTGCATTGCCAGATGATAAATGCTGGCGACCACCAGGGCGAGAAGCAACACGTTCTGCAGCCATATTTCACGCCAATAGAGCGTGTGGATATGCTCTTTGCGCGTCACCCGATAGGCTGGCTTACGGCGTGGCCCATAGCGCAGCGTGATCCAAAGCGCCTTCAAGTAGACTGGCGCCATGCCGATCATCATCTCCCGGAAGCGCCATAAATCTTCATAACGTAGCCCCTCTGCTAACGCCACCAGTGTGAGCTCCATGGCAGCCACGTATGGCCATAGGTGGAGTGCGTATTCGATAGGGGTGCTATAGATGGGGTAGATGTCAAATCCCAAAGAGATGACCGGAACGAGCGTGAAGACCAACATCGGCAGGCTCAGTAGGTAGAAAAGCCCTATTTCCAGAAACGAGAGCCGTTGCAAAAGGTTCAACCCTCGTTTGTCACCCCAGAACATCAGACGGAGCGTATCGATAGCCCAAGTACCGCGTTGTTTGAATAGATTGGGGATGTCTTCAGGTGCCGTCTGGGCAATGGCTCCGACGATGGGCAGATAGAGACCACGCCAACCGCGCCGCAGCGCTTCGACGCCGGATTGCAGGTCCTCTACCAGATTCCACACCGGAAACCCTCCAATGTCGTTCAAGGCGATGCGTCGCCATACCACACCCGAGCCACATGGGAAAACCGAATTGGTGGCATTCTTGGAAAGCATCAGCCGCCGATAAAAGAGCGGCTCTAAATTGCCAAATGGGTCGCTGGGGCTGACACGTGCCTGTTTAATGGTCTGGACAAAGGCGACGCGCGGATTGGCCAGCAGCTGCCCAATGGTCTGACGCAGAAAGGTGGGATCACCCACCAGGTCATCGGCGTCGCGCGTCTCGATGAAGGCAATCTGAGGGACGTACCGGTTGATCGCATCCAGCACCGAATTGAGATTACCCGCCTTGCCGTCGCCCCGACGTTTGGGGTCACCATGCCGTGGGGGTTCATGGTAGGCCAACCGGGCATCTGGATATTCCCTCCTGAGATGCTCTACCACTCCACGAACGCTCAAGCGATGGGAGTCGTCGCTGATCACCAGCTTGATCTTTTCAATCGGATAATCTTGTTCTAGCACTGATCGGGCTGTCTCATAGATCATCGCGGGTGGTTCGCCATGAGTCGGGATCACCACCAATACTTCCGGCTCCTCACCTGTGGGTGCCCGACGCTCGACGGGCACCTGGCTGCGCCAATTGGTCACGACAGCGATCAGCATTAGCAATGCCGCGAAGGTGACCGCGAAGGCAAACGGCAGCGCCAGCCAAGGCGCTGCCCAGTTCAGGTTCACATATACCCACGGCAGATACCAGAAAGTGGCCAGTACTAAAATGATACCCGCTATTCTGACCTTCCAGTTGCTGAGATTGCGCATAGAATCACTTCCTAGAACGGTTTTGCCAGATCGCAATCCGAACCGGTGTAACTACATAATCAAAGCTAAAGTTCAACATGCTCACGGAACTCAATGTCGAGAACACCTCCCGAAAGGTGCCACATCGTTGTAGCTCTGCCAATACATCTGCTGGCCAGCGCGGTGTGTAATCTGATTCCACGAACCAGCTGTAGTCGCATAAGCGCATACCCGCTTCCTCACGGCTGTAGATGTCTATGACGTCCTGAGGCTGACGAATACGCCCTGCCATGTACAGGTGCAGCGTATACGGCCAGGAGTCGTTGACCAGCAACTTGTCCCCCGGCCGCACGTGTTGCGTAAGATAGGTGGCTGCGGCGCGCACATCCGGCCAAATGTGATCGAGCTGTTGCCACTGGATAACCCCCACCATCGCAAGGGCGATGCAGACAGCTATCACGGCGGCGCGATGCTTTTGTTCCCACAACCTATGCAACCCCAATCCGATCAGCGGATAGCCAAACAGAAAACCGAACACTACATGCTTCGATAGTCCCACGACGAAGGCCTGCCACAAATGGTACACAGGCCAGATCAACAGGCTCAACAGCAAGACGAGCGCCGGTAGAAGATCGTTCCTCGCGACCACCAAGCCTGTGAGTGCTAGCGCAATGGGAATTCCCCCGAAATACAGCACGCTGGATGTGAGCACCAGGGGAGGCTGACGCAATATTTCTTGAGGTGCTAACCGTGTGCTCAGCTGGCTTAACGGAGCACGCAAAGGTATGTAGAAGATTAGCAAGACCGCCACGGCAACAAATCCGAAGATGGCCAGGTCCATCGCAGCTCTGGAACGACGCAAAGTCAACGTCAACCCACTGAGCG
>JANXAX010000273.1 GCA_025062175.1 Anaerolineae bacterium
TTTTGCACCTCCGCCCAGAATTATACCACAAACCACCACTCACAAGAGTGACCACCTCAGTTGCAATCCCCAAGAAATACACCTATTACCGGCGGACATCTTGCACAAATGGACTGTTCAGGTATAATGGCACTCTGATCTTGCTAAACGATACCATCTGGAGAACCATGGGGGAAAAGAAGGGTAGAGTCTTTTCGGGTGCGCGACCGACAGGTCGGCAGCACCTTGGCAACTATCTGGGGGCGATCAAGAACTATGTGGCGCTCCAGGATGACTACGAATGCATTTACTGCGTTGTGGATCTGCACGCGCTGACCACGCTGCAGGACACTCAGCGCCTGCGCGAGTGGACCTACGAGATGGTGTTGGACTGGCTGGCAGCCGGCATCGACCCCGAACGCGGCACAATTGTGTTTGTCCAGTCGCACGTGCCCCAGGTCACCGAGCTGCACACCATCCTCAGCATGATAGCTCCGCTGGGCAAGCTGCTGCGCCTGCCCACCTATAAGGAAAAGGTGCGCCAACAACCCGATAACGTCAACTATGGCCTGTTGGGCTATCCGGTGCTCATGGCCGCTGATATCGTGCTCTACAAGGCAACCGTCGTGCCGGTGGGCGAGGATCAGGCGAGTCATCTGGAGTTCACCCGCGAGATCGTGCGTACGTTTAACTATCACTTCGGTCCGGTGCTGGTGGAACCCCAGGCGAAGTACACCGATACGCCGCGGGTTTTGGGTATCGATGGGGTCAACAAGATGAGCAAGTCGCTCAATAACCACATTGAGCTGGCCAGCACACCCGAGGAAATCTACGCCCGGGTGCACATGATGGTCACGGATCCGCAACGTCAGCGTCGCAGCGACCCCGGCCGGCCCGAGGTATGCAACGTTTTCTCGATGCACAAGGTCTTCACGCCGCCCGAGCAAGTGCGCCAGATCGATCATGACTGTCGCACTGCCGGCATCGGGTGCGTGGAGTGTAAGCGCATCTTTGCTGGGCATCTGATTGAACACCTGGCGCCGTTCCGCGAGCGGCGTGCGCGCTTGTCGCAAGACCCTCATTACGTATGGGACGTGCTGCACGAGGGAGCGCGCCGCGCCGACATGATCGCTAGTCAAGTTATTGAAGAAGTACGAGACGCCGTCGGTCTGCCTAAACGTCGTCGGTGACGCCACGCCGTAGAGGGCACCCTCACCGCATCACCATGACAACGGCGTGCCGGCGTCCCCTCGGGACGCTGCGAGCCGGACGAGGAAGACCGCCGGTCTATATGAGGGGTAGGGTGAAGCTGCTTGCACTTGCTGATGAAGTGGTAGAGACGCTGTATAGTCCGCTCATCTTGAAGCGCTGTGCCGACGTGGATCTGGTGTTGAGTTGTGGTGACCTGCCGTACTATTATCTAGAATACATTGTCAGCATGCTCAACGTGCCACTTTTCTATGTGCACGGCAACCACGACACAGTAGAACACACCTATGCAGGGGCTGTGCGTTCCGAGCCGGGCGGAGGCACTAACGTGCACGGGCGTGTAGTGGTATATAATGGGTTCGCCGTGGCCGGCTTGGAAGGCAGTATTCGCTATCGGCCATGGGGTGAGTATCAGTATACCGAGTCAGAGATGTGGGCCAACGCCCTGTGGCTGGCACCTGCATTGTTGCGCTATCGCGTGAAGACCGGTCGCCCTATCGATGTGCTGCTGACGCATGCACCTCCCTTCATGATCCACGATGGACGCGACCCATCGCACGTAGGATTCAAGGCGTTCTTGTGGCTGATGCGGGTGTTCAAGCCGCGCTTTCTGGTGCATGGCCATCGCCATGTTTACAATCCCTTCGAGGTGACCGTCACCCGTTATGAATCTACGACGGTCATCAACGCCTATCCCTATAAGCTGCTTGATACCGATGCTGAGAAGGTGGTGATTTCTTGTTGACCGTCGCATTTCAAGGTGAACGGGGTGCTTTCAGTGAAGCGGCGGCGGTGGCCTATTTCGGCAATGCGATCCACCCCTTGCCATGTCCCACCTTCGAGGCGGTCTTCGAGGCGGTGGAACGTGATGTAGCCCAACGGGGTATGGTGCCGGTCGAGAACTCGTTAGCCGGCAGTATCCATCGCAATTATGACTTGCTGTTACAGCACACGCTCAGTATCGTGGGCGAGATTCAGCAGCGCATCGAGCACCACCTGATCGTCCTGCCGGGCGTCACCCTGGCGCAAGTGCGGCGTGTTTACTCCCATCCCCAGGCGCTGGCGCAGTGCGAAGGTCGCTTGAAGCAGCTCTTGCCAGAAGCCGAGCTGGTGCCGACCTATGACACCGCTGGCAGCGTGAAGATGTTGCGCGACGAGAACATCCGTGACGGCGCCGCCATCGCCAGCCGGCGCGCCGCCGAGATTTACGGGATGCATATTCTGGAGGAGGGGATGGAAGACAGTGCCGAAAACTACACCCGCTTTCTAGTGCTCGCTCGCGAGCCGGTAGTGCCCACCGGGCCGGCCAAGACCTCGATCGTGTTCTCGGTCAAGAACGTTCCCGGTTCTCTGTTCAAGTGTTTGGCTGTCTTTGCATTGCGTGACATCGATCTGACCAAGATCGAATCGCGTCCCTTGCGCGACAAGCGCTGGGAATACCTGTTCTACGTCGATTTCGCTGGGAGTATCTATGAGGAGCGCTGTCGTAATGCGCTCAACCATCTGCAAGAGATCACCAGCTTCTTCCGCGTGCTGGGCTCATATCCGCGCGGCGTTTGACCATGGCCTCTGTCATCTCGGTGTTCGGTGCCAACGCGTCGCTCCCTGGCTCGGCCGACTATGAAGCGGCACGTGATCTGGGGCGGCGATTGGCCAAACTAGGCATGGTGGTCCAGACCGGCGGCTACGGCGGGATTATGGAAGCCGCCAGCCGTGGCGCCCACGAGGCGGGTGGGCATGTCATTGGAGTTACATGTGCCTTATTCGAGAAGGTATTGGGATTGCGCGCCAACCGCTGGGTGCACGAGGAAATCAAACAGCCCACGCTGCGCGCACGGGTGGTGTACCTGGTGGAGCATTGTGACGGGATCATTGTGATGCCTGGCGGCATTGGCACTCTCTCCGAGCTGGCACTGGCGTGGAGCTTTATGCAAGTGGGCGAGATCCCGCCCAAACCCTTCATCGCGGTGGGTGGCCAATGGCAGCGCACCCTGGCCGCCTTTGTGGATGCGAACTATATCGCCGCGCGTGACTTGGAGCTGCTCACCCTGACCCGCAACCCCGCCGAAGCAGTGCGGGTGTTGCAGCAACAATTGGTCCAAGTTTCTCTCACTAAATGAGCAAGATCCTCCTTGGGGATACAGGAGAAAATAACGTTTTCCTATGGCTGAAAAAATCACCCCCCGTTCTCAGGACTATTCACGCTGGTACACCGATGTCATCCAGCAGGCACAGCTGGCCGACTATGCCCCTGTGCGCGGATGCATGGTCATCCGCCCCTACGGCTATGCTCTGTGGGAGAACATCAGAGCTGCTCTGGACCGACGCTTTAAGGAGACTGGGCACGAGAACGCCTACTTCCCACTCTTCATCCCGATGAGCTTCATTCAGAAGGAAAAGGAACACATCGAGGGCTTCTCACCCGAGCTGGCTGTAGTGACCCACGGCGGTGGTAAAGAGCTGGAAGAGCCTCTCGTGGTGCGGCCCACCTCGGAGACGATCATCGGGCATATGTACGCCCAATGGATCCAATCCTACCGCGACCTGCCTGTCCTGATCAACCAGTGGGCGAACGTGGTGCGTTGGGAGTTGCGTCCGCGTCTCTTCCTGCGCACGATGGAATTCCTCTGGCAGGAAGGTCACACTGCCCATGCCACTTACGAAGAAGCCCAGGAAGAGACGTTGCGCATGCTGGATGTCTACGCCGACTTCGCCATCAATGAGGCCGCTGTGCCGGTCATCAAAGGACGCAAGAGCGAGAGCGAGAAGTTCGCCGGCGCGCTGGCTTCCTATAGCATCGAGGCAATGATGGGCGATAAGCGTGCGCTGCAGGCGGGCACCTCGCACAACCTGGGGCAGAACTTCGCCAAGGCGTTCAACATCCGCTAT
>JANXAX010000274.1 GCA_025062175.1 Anaerolineae bacterium
AAAATACCTTCGTCGCGTTGTCGACACCAACACATACTCCAGGCCGATAGCAGATTAAGAAGCGAACCACGCACCCTTTGCTCCGACGGCACACCGGTGCGTGGTTTTTTATTTGGGCGAATGCCCCCTTGCAATAGGCATGCTAGGATGGCCCTCGCCTTGGGCTGGCGTACTATGTCCAGGCGAGATGAGCTCTTTGTGTTTGCGGACAGGGAAGTGCACAAAGATGCAACAACCGGGACCATCTTCTCCAGATACCACAATCATCGGGCGCTTGATCGGCAAATATCGTGTCATCGAGCCCATCGGCGGTGGTGGTGTTTCCACTGTATACAAAGCATATCAGCCAGACCTAGATCGCTATGTAGCGCTTAAGATCCTCTCGCCTTACCACGCCAGCCGGGCAGAATTCGCGCGCCGGTTTATCCGTGAAGCGCGCGCGGTGGCAGCATTGCATCACCCCAATATTCTGCCCGTCTACGACTTTGGTGAGCACGACGGGCTGCGCTACATTGTGATGCGTTACGTCGAGGGTTCACACACGCTCAAAGACGAGATGGCTTATCCGATGAGCTTGATGCGCGTCGTGGACGTAATTAGCCAGGTGGCCAGCGCGCTCGACCATGCCCATCACCACGGCGTGATCCACCGCGACGTAAAACCCAGCAACATCTTGATGGATGGACGATGGGCACTGCTCACCGACTTCGGCCTGGCGAAAACCCCCTATGAGTCGGGTGACCTGACGCAATCCGGTCTGGGTGTGGGCACACCCGCCTATATGTCACCCGAGCAGGGCCAAGGTTTGCCTTTCGACCATCGTACCGACGTATACTCACTGGGCGTTATCGTGTATGAGATTCTCACCGGTGAGGTGCCCCACAACGCCGAGACGCCTTTCGCCATTGTGCTCCGGCGCGCTACCGAACCGCCCGAGATGACCTGCACGCGCTACCCTGAAGTGACAAGCGAAGTGAAAGCGGTTGTCCTTAAGGCGCTGGCCATCGATCCGGCGGATCGTTTTCAATCCGCCGGCGCCTTCGCCTGCGCACTTCGCAAAGCAGTCTTGCAGTATAGCACAGAGCCGGAGGACGAATCCGCTAGGGCAACGCGACCCGCGTTCCGCATTCTGCCTGTGCCTGCTCGATGGTTGCATAAGGGGCACCGTTCTAAAGCGTTGGGATGGAATGTGCGTCGGCGGGCAGCGCCATTTGGCGCTTTGGCCATCGCCGCGCTGAGCGTAGTGACCACCGCATATCTGGCCCTGAGCAGCACGGACTCGTTCGCGCCACCCCCGTTGCCTGTCCAGATTACTGCCACCCCGTCTGTGGAGGCATTGTCGGCTCGGTGGACAACCCCCAGTGTCACAATCTTTCCCACTCCGATGTTATCTCCAACCCCGACGAGCACGTCCTTGGCGGAGGATGGAGTATTATACCGTGTCAAAGAGGGTGAGCGCGAGCGCTTATATATCACTCGCTTAACAGGAGAGAAGACCATCCGGCTGACCGATGCTTTCTCCTCGGTAACGGGTGCTTTCTGTGGCAGTAGCACACGCATATTGGTGCAGGCGAAAGAGGGTGAGCGGGCAACGTTCTATCTAGTGAACGCCGATGGTAGTGACCGCCAAGTCCTCGTCGAAGGCGTGGATGAAGGCTGGGCATATTGCTCAGAGGATGGACGGAAAGTGCTAGCAGCTTGGCGCAGAGAAACGAACTGGGAAGCTGTCGTTCTGGACACTGAAGATGCGCGACGTACCATGCTCACCTACGAGGCTTCAGCACTCAAAGCCAGCTGGGATCCTCAATGGCACGTTGCTGCTGTGCTCCAAGGAAGGGGTGATTCTTATACTATCCACCTCGTCGATCTGACGACCCATGAAGTTTCCAGCCTGCGCTGCGAGCGCTGCGTTGCTGAGCTTTCTCATCCGCTCGTCTCCCCTCATGCGTATTGGCTGCTCTATCGCGCCTGTCAAAGCCCTGTTACTTATGCATTGAAAATGGTGGACATCCAAAGGGGTGATACGCTGCAACTGGCGACCAGCTTGGCGTTGCCCAATATATCTTTCGCTCCCTCTGGAGACAAGCTGCTAGTCAGCATTATGCCCGTCGCAAATGCTCCTCTTGAACTACACTTGCTCGACTTGGCGGACGGGCGCAGCGTGTCCCTGCTGAACGGTGAAGCGGTGGGAGGGACCTTCTCACCGGATGCGCGCTGGCTGGCACTGTGGACACGACGCGCGGGCACATACCACCTGTATGTAGCAGACGGCGACGGCAGCGCCATCACCGCGGTGGCACAGGGCGACCCCTATGCCGCGTGGCTGGAATTCTCCGCGGATTCCTCCTGGGCACTGGCCACCGTGCAGCGCGACGGCTACTATCACGTTTATCGCGTCCGTTCAGATGGGACGCAGCTACAACCCATCGTCACGGCGCGCCAGGCCGCCGACTGGTATGCGGATGCCTTCTTCTCCGCCGATAATGAGCAGCTGCTGGTACGTCTAGGTCACTCATCTCCCCGGCGCAGCAGTATGTACCTGGTGGAACTGCGGAGCGGTCGCTGGATCGAACTGGTACGCGACGCTGCGTGGCAACCAGCGGCAGTCTTTACTGCCGATGGGCGGTATCTCGTCTTCGAATCCAATCGCCATGGTGGGCGTGCCATCTACGTGGCAGATCTTGAGCGAGGGACGACGCGCCGGCTGGCGGACGGCTTTGCCCCTGTTTTAGGAGCGCGACAACGCGCTGTGGCGTTCCATCCCGTATCATCATTGTCCTCGGACGTGCCTATAACGAACCCGTGTGCATCGTTGTTCGCAGAAGAACGGCATGAGTCCTTACCCGCCCCTACTCCTACCGCGGTACCCATGCCTACCTCCACACCAACGCTTGTCTACGCCCCGACGAGGCAACCCGCGCCCGAGGGGTGGCCCACATTTATTCCCCCTACGCCGGGTTCTGAAACACTGCCGTCTGTACCCGAGATTGTCCCGCCTCCTAGACCACCGGAGAATTCCTACGCAGCGCCCCAACTTGGGCCCACTCGTCCGCCCTCGCCTGTTCAGTTGCCACCGTTGACGCTGGAGACCTGGGTGTCGTCGGCGAGCAGTGCACCAGGACAGCCCATCACGCTAGGAGTGCGCAACATCTGGGGCAAACCCGGCGAAGTGTATGAATTCGTATGCACCGTTTATGCGCCCGATGGCAGTGCCACCAGTGCATCCGGTGTTCTTCAAGGAGATGCCTGGAGCTACTTGCTTTATCCGGGCGGATTTGCCGGGGCAACGGCATCCATTGGAGGGGATTATACTATGGTGTGCATGGTAGCGGATCAACAGGTCACGGCTCACTTCTTTGTGGACGAGGACATCCGTGGTGCAACCGTAGAAGATGACCGTTGATATCCCTGAGGTGCTGTGAGCAGCACCGCTGCGAAACCAACACTGAGTGCCACTGTAGGAAACCCCAGCGTGTGCGATCTACCTCAATGGCCCGAGACAATACGCCCCACTATCCGCCGCACGTGTGGGTTCGCGGCCATCCACCAACCCAACCCGAAGAACAACAGCGAGGCACTCACTGGGAGCACCTCGTCAGGCAGACCGGCAGTGACTGCCTGTCTCACCCACGGAATGCGCTCCAAAGGCAACGAACCCAGCGCGTAAAGAATATAACCCACCAACCCCAGCGCACATCCCGCCAGCGAGCGCGTTAACCTCTCGGAAAGGGACAACCTTCGATGAGCGGTGACACGGAACGTGAAGAAACCGACCAACCCGAGCATCAGCACCGAGAGAGACAAATCAAGCACGCTGACCATCTTGCCGCGCGAAATGGGCGTCGATGAGCTCTCGAGCAAGATCTCCGGGGCGCCGGGGACAGGTGCAATCTGCCGTGTTGGCGTGGGGATTGCGATCGTAGTGGAGGTTGCGCGGGTCGCCTCCGTCGCTTGAGGTCGGTCGATGTCCACCTCAACGGGGCCTTGCTCCGGGATGGTGACAATGAGGCGCACCGAACGTTGGGCGGGTTCGCTGATCGCGGTGACTTGCCAGGTGCCATTGC
>JANXAX010000275.1 GCA_025062175.1 Anaerolineae bacterium
GAAGGGTTGTTAAACGCAGTGCACTAATCTATAAACGGACTGCTGTGAACACAGCAGTACTACTCATCCAAAATTCCGAGAGGAGAGAACAGGTACTATGAAAGGCAAAGTGATGGTTTTCGCGCTCGTGTTTGTCACTCTTCTGGCGTTGCTGCCGACCGCGGGCATCGCTGCTCCTCCGCCACAGGCAGAGGGTACGCGTTACACCGTCCAGGCAGGCGATACCCTCTCGATGATCGCCCAGAAGCAGTATGGCGATAAAATGTTGTATACAGCGATCGTTTACTACAACAACCGCATGGCACGCCTGGACAAGGCGATCAATGCCATCAGCGACGCGGGCGTGCTGGAGCCAGGCTGGGTGATCTATCTCCCTCCGGCTGAGAAGGCCAAGCGCTATGCCGAGCTGATGGCCAAGGGCGTGACGTTGCCCGAGGTGGACCCGCTGACCGTCACCGGTGACATCATCACCGCGGGTAGCTCGACGGTCTTCCCACTCTCGGAGCGCATGGCGGTGCGTTTCAAGGATGAGGGTTACCAGGGCAACATCACGATCGATAGCATTGGCACTGGTGCTGGTTTTGAGCGCTTCTGCAAGTCGGGTGAGACCGACATCTCGAACGCCAGCCGGCCCATCAAGCACAGCGAGGTCGAGAGCTGCCTGGCCATCGGGCGCGAGCCGGTCGAGTTCCGTGTCGGCACCGACGGGCTGGCCGTGACAGTGAGCAAGGAGAACACCTTCCTGAAGGACCTCACTATTGAGCAGTTGGCCAAGATCTTCTCCGATGAGGTCACGAAGTGGTCCGAGATCAATCCCGCCTGGCCCAACGAGGAGATCAAGCGCTTCAGCCCGGGCACTGACAGCGGCACGTTCGACTTCTTCGTCGAGTTTGTGATGGATGCTGTCTACGGCAAGGGAGCTGGCAAGGAGCGCATCCTGAAAGCCGCTAACCTGCAGCTGAGCGAGGACGACAACGTGCTGGTGCAGGGTGTCGAGGGCAGCCCGTATGCCATCGGCTACTTCGGCTATGCTTACTATCAGGAAAACACTGACAAGTTGAACGTCCTGTCCATCAACGGTGTCGCACCGAATGATGAGACAGTCGAGACGGGTAAGTACCCGCTGGCACGTCCGCTCTTCCTGTACTCGACCGCCAAGATCATGGCCGAAAAGCCTCAGGTAGCCGCCTTCATCAACTTCTACCTGACGTATGTCAACGAAGAGATCAAGAAGGTCGGCTACTTCCCGTTGGGAGCCGAGACGCTCAACCAGTCCAAGCTGGCATGGCTCGATGCGATGGGTCAATAAGACACGCCCGCAGTAAAACGGAAAACGGAGAGAAGGGAGGGGTTGGGCAACCCCTCCCTTATCCTGTCGAGGATCTTATCGAACAGAGAGGGGGGATTCCAATTGGCAACAGCTCTTTCCGCCAAGTCCTTAACGCGCCGCGCCACAATCGCACCACCTGAACTGCGCAAAAAGCCTCGCCCTTTGGAGCTGCTTATTCAGACCTTCTTCTTCGCCTGTGGCACGGTATCTATCTTGACCACCATTGGCATTGTCTACGTCCTGGGGAGCGAGGCGTGGTTGTTCTTCCGATCTCCCGAGGTGGATCTTTTGGAGTTTCTCACCACTACCAGCTGGGTGCCAGCTGTGGGCCAATTCGGCATCTGGCCTTTGGTCAACGCGACGATGATGACCACCACCTTCGCGATGATTGTGGCATTGCCATTGGGGTTGGCATCAGCGATTTACCTGAGCGAGTATGCCTCCAAAAGGGTGCGCAATGTGCTCAAACCCATCTTAGAGATCTTAGCAGGCATCCCCACGGTGGTCTATGGCTACTTCGCCCTGACCTTTATGACCCCGTTGCTGCGTTCCATTTTTGGCCGCGACGTGGTGGAGATTTATAATACTGCCTCAGCCGGTCTGGTGATGGGCATCCTGATCCTGCCGCTGGTGAGCTCGGTGAGTGAGGATGCGCTGAGCGCAGTGCCACATTCACTGCGCGAAGCGGCATATGCCCTGGGCGCCACCCGGCTGGAAACCGCGGTGCGCGTCGTGGTGCCGGCGGCCTTCTCCGGTATTACTGCTGCCTTCATCTTGGCCATCTCGCGTGCCGTGGGAGAGACGATGATCGTAGCGATCGCCGCAGGCGCCGGCCCGGCTTTCACCTTCAATCCGTTCAAGGCGGCCGAGACGATGACCGGCCACATTGTGCGCATCAGCGGTGGCGACCTGAGCTACGACTCCATCGATTACGACAGCATTTTTGCCATCGGATTGATGTTGTTCCTGATAACCCTGGCACTCAATCTGATCAGCCGCGCGGTCATGCACCGTTTCCGGGAGGTGTACGAATGAAAAGGACACACCTCTCCTCACCGGAGTCAACCGCGTTCGGCGAAGATGCCCAGCTGAAGCGCAATTTGGCGGCGCGCCACCGCGCCGGGGCCATCTGGCACACTTTGTTTCTTCTGTCCCTGATCATCGGCATCATTGCCCTCACCGCGTTGATTTACAACATTCTGGACCAAACTTTCGGGTTGGTGGCAGTCGAACTTGAGATCGACCCGCGCGAGCTGGCCCAGGATGGTGTGCCTTTGGAGAAACTTTCGACTGGGCAGCTGATCCAAATCCTGGAGACCCACGTGTCTAAAGGGGTGTTGCGGCGCCTGAAGGCAGAGCAACCGTTGGAACAACGCGACCATGAGGAGCTGCTCAGCCTGGTCTATGAGCGCGTGGTCCAGCCCAAGATCGTGAAGAGCTGGTCATTGACCGACTCGTTGCTGCGCAGGCACAGTGTGGAAATGGAAGCAGCCCAAAAATATCCTGCGGCGCAGTTACAGTTCCGCAGCTGGCTCAACTCTCACTTCATCAGTCGGCCGCAATCTAGTGATCCGCAATTCGCCGGCGTGCGCACGGCGATCCTGGGCTCGCTGTGGACCATCCTCATCACGATCCTGGTCGCCTTCCCTTTGGGAGTGGGTGCGGCGATCTACCTGGAAGAATATGCCGCCGACAACGCGCTTAATCGGTTGGTCCAGACAAATATCAACAACTTGGCAGGGGTGCCTTCGATCATCTATGGGATGCTGGGGTTGGCCATCTTCGTGCGCGCGCTCGAGCCGCTGACGAGCGGCGCTCTGGTTGGAGGTGTTGCTGACCCCACAACCGCCAATGGACGCACGATTATGTCAGCAGGCCTGACATTAGCCCTGTTGGTCCTTCCGCTGTTGATCGTCAATGCCCAAGAAGCGATCCGCGCCGTGCCCAGTTCGCTGCGCGAAGCGGCATATGCTCTGGGCGCCACCAAATGGCAGGTGATCCGCGATCACGTGCTCCCTAACGCACTGCCCGGGATTCTAACCGGCACTATCTTGTCCATCTCGCGCGCGATGGGCGAGACCGCCCCCCTGATCGTGGTGGGCGCCTCGACCTACATCGTCTATGATCCCTACAGCCCGTTTTCTAAATTCACTACGTTGCCCGTCCAGATCTACCAGTGGACGGCGCGTCCGCAACAGGAATTTCGGAATATCGCCGCCGCGGCAATCGTGGTGCTGTTGGTGCTCCTATTGAGTCTCAACGCCGCAGCGATCATCATGCGCAATCGCTTCAGCAGGAGATGGATATGATTCGCCTGAACTTTGAGCTTCCCTCTCTCACCTTAGGCAAGCCGGCCGCTCCCGATGTCTCGACCCTTTCGGATGAGGATGCCTATGCCCTCGAAGTGCGCAATTTGAGCGTCTATTATGGCAATTTTCGTGCCCTTAAGGATATCAATCTCAAGCTGCCAAAGCGCAAGATCACCGCATTTATCGGCCCTTCTGGATGCGGCAAGAGCACTCTGCTGCGCACCTTCAACCGGATGAATGACCTGATCCCCGGCGTGCGCGTTGAGGGCGAGGTGCTGTTTAACGGGTACAATATCTACGCCCCTGGGGTGGATGCGGTTGAGGTCCGGCGGCGCATTGGGATGGTCTTCCAAAAACCCAACCCCTTCCCCAAGAGCATCTACGAAAACGTCGCCTGGGGAGCGCGCATCAACGGCTATCGC
>JANXAX010000276.1 GCA_025062175.1 Anaerolineae bacterium
GGTGCTCGCTAATGCCAGAATTCACAAAACACCCAAACACCACCTTCCAGTATAGCACACATCCGCCGGTTGTCAAGCGCGGGCGTCCCCCCGCGCCCGCAGCGCATAGGGGGCACAGGGGTGCGGGCCCACACCCCCAATTTCCAATGCATTTCGGTGCCAAGCGGACTTGCAATTTTTGCGCGGAGAGGCTATAATAGAAGATGGGTTTTAAAAGGGCGCGTAGCTCAGCCGGTCAGAGCGCACGGTTCACATCCGTGAGGTCAGAGGTTCGAACCCTCTCGCGCCCACTGGACCGCCACAGCATCCATGCTCTCCCCCGCCTTGCCGGCTCGTGGCGCGCTCCGCGCTTATCCGCCGGCCGCGCTGCGCAACCCCCAGCCCGAAACAGCGCATCCAGAGCGCTTGTCCCCGTCCTCGACCGAGGATCGCCCGCTTGGGATAACTCTGTGGATAACTCACCCATGGATGTGGATAACCCCGCCCTGCCAGGGAGCGCGCCGTCCGTCGCCGTCCCTGGAGGGCACCACCCGCCCTGCGCCATTCCCAGCCCATCCCTGCCCTTTTCCACACCCTCCCGGCGCCCTCCCACAACATCTGTCCCTCTCCCTCGGGGCGCTGCCCGAGATCTAGCGTCCGGGGCGGCCTTCTCCACATATCCCCAGCCCCTACGGCTACAGCTACGAGATTGAATCGAGCGTGAGGTAGAGGAGTCTCATTCATCAGCAGGACGTCTGGCAGTGATGCCCATCCGGCGTGCTTGGCGTTGCCGTCCGCTGCGTGGGGCAGTACAGGCGCCAGAGGATGATCTCGGGCGAACACAGGAAACGGATGCGCGGGGCACACAATCCCTCCAGGCCGACCCCCCGGCTGACGTAGAGATGGGTGGTGCCCTCCCGATACAGGCCCCTCTCATAGCGCTTGCCGAGCCGGGAGGAGGTCACCAGCGCGCCGTACAGGGGCAGGCGGATCTGACCCCCGTGCGTATGGCCGCACAGGTACAGGTCGATGCCCAGGCGACTCGCCCGCGGCATCAGCTCTGGGGAGTGGTACAGCAGGATGCGCAGGGTGCCCGGTGCGATCGTCGTGGCCAGCCGCTCCAGCTGGGCCGCGTCGCGCTCGAGGTCATGGGTGCAATCCAGCCCGATCAAGGCAAATGCGCACCCCGGACGCGGTGCCACATGGACCACCTCGTTGCGCAGCAGCCGGATCGGCAGGCCGTCGAACAGGGGAGCGGCGTTGCGGTCCACCGGTGGACTCCCCAACACGGCATACAGCGCTGGGGAAGGAGTCAGCGCGGCGGCCTCGGCACACAGCGCCTCCAAGAGCTGGCGTGCGTGCGCGTGGCTGATCGGATCGTCCACATACGACAGGTTGACATAGTCGCCCGTCAGCACGATCAGATCGGGATGCAGCTCGCGGACGAGGGACAACAAGAGCGCTTCGCGGCGGCCCAGGCGTTCGACGTGGATGTCCGAGATGTGGAGCAGGCGCACCAGGGGGTTGGTGGGGATTGAGTTGTGCCCATACAGGGTGACCTCGGAGACGTCGATGCGTGCGGGCTCGCGGATGGCGCCCCACACCAGGGCGAGCCAGGCGAGCCAGTTGAGCGCGCTGAAGCCCATCAGCGTCGCGGTCGCGTCGAGCCAGGGGATTGCCAGGGCGCAGAGGCATCCCAGCCCGGCGCGGGCGGCGGTCAACAGGTACCATTGCGGCGCCAGCGGTCCGAAGGAGATGCGCAGCCGGGGCAAACTGAGCAGGACGAGGCCATCCGCCGCGGCAAAGCCCAGCAGCCCCAGCGCCGCCCAGACGCTGGCGGCCGTCTCGGCGCCGCGCAGCCACCACAGCAGACCCATGCCCGCGCTCACCACCCCCACCGGTAACGGGACGACCGCCGCTGGCCAGCGCGCCGGCACGTTGCCCAGCACCAGCTGGCGTTGCAACCGGCGGGCTTCCAACCCGTCCGGGGACGGGTCGGATGCCCGCCCGGCCGGGGGCGACCCCCCCTGCCCGACGCTCAACCGGGCGCCTCCCGATACTTGACCAGGGTGAGGACGTTCCCGGATTGGGGGGAGAAGGTGTGTCGCACCTCGTCCATCAGCCGACACATAATATAGACCCCCAACCCGCGTTCGGAACGTTCTTCCAGATGGGCGCTGAGGCAGGGGGGCGGAACGCGGTCCAAATCAAAGGGGATGCCATGGTCGATCAGCGTGATGGTCAGCCCGCGCGAATCGATGCAACACGTGCACACAATGTCGCCGCCTGCGCTGTCCTTATAGGCATGTTCGATGATGTTCATACAGGCTTCATCCACCGCGAGCTGCACCGCCTGGACAGCGTCCGGGCTCAGGCCCGCCTGGTGTGCCGCTTCGCTCACAAACGCGATGATCTGAGCCAAGCTCTCACACTGCGCCGGAAATACGGCGCGGCGTTCCAGATGTTCCAGAGGTTCTTCCTCTAGATCGCCTGACCTATGATGTGGCATCGTTCTCGGCCCGGATACAGGCTTTCCATCCTTGAGGAGATGTTCCGTCAGAAGCTGCCCACCGCCGTGGTGGAGTCGTCGAAGAACCGGAAGAGCGGCGTGAAGCCGACCATGTCGAGCACTTCCCGCACCGGCCGCGGCACATTCGCCAGCACCACCTCGCCCCGGTTCCAGCGCTTGCACACCTTCTGCGCGTCGATCAACACGCGCAGGCCGGCGCTGGAGATGTATTCCACCCCGCCCAGATCGAGCACGATGTTGAACCGGCCCGCCTCGATGATGGCGTTGAGCGCATCCCCCAGGCGTGCCGCCGAGGCGTTGTCCAGCCGTCCGCTCACCTTGATCAGGTCACACCGCTTGTGCTGGCGGGTGATGAGCTGCATGTCTCGCTCCCATTCGTGGCATGCTGGCAGGCGGCCACGCCACGATTATAGCATAGGGCCCTCCAGGTGGCAATGCACCCCGGACAAAGCGCATAGCGCGCCAAAGTTGACAGCCCGCCGCAATCTCCCATAATAATTGTCATGATATCATGCTCTATGGGCGCGACGTAGATCAGGAGGCACCGTGTATGAGCGAATTTGTCCCACACCCGATTCTGGACCCCGCCGCGATCCCGCAAGGGAGTCACCAACTGCTGCAGGAGCTGCCGAAGGCCCGCCTGGCATGGATGCTCCAGAAGATGTGCGAAATCCGCTATTTTGAAGAAAAGGCGGAGGATCTCTATGCCCGCGGCCTGGTACACGGGACGATGCACCTGTCTATCGGCCAGGAGGCATCCTCGGTGGGCAGCATCGCGGCCCTGCAGCCGGATGATCTCATCATCCATCACCATCGCGGGCACGGCCACACCATCGCCAAGGGCGCCGACCTCACGCTGATGATGGCCGAGTTCCTGGGCAAGGAGTGCGGTTACTGCCGCGGACGCGGTGGCTCGATGCACATCGCCGACATCCCCGGCGGCAACCTGGGCGCCACCGGCGTGGTGGGCAGCGGCATCCCCACCGGCGTCGGCATCGCCCTGGCGCTGCAGATGCGCCGCTCCCCCCAGGTTCTGCTGGCGTTCTTCGGCGATGGGGCAGTCAATTTAGGCGAGTTTCACGAGGCGCTCAACCTGGCAGCCATCTGGAAGCTGCCGGTGGTCTTCATCTGCGAGAACAACCAGTACGGCATGTCCGGACGCGCCGCCGTGATGTGTGCTGTGCAGCCCCTCGCGGTGCGCGCGATTGCCTACAACATGCCCGGGCAGACGGTCGACGGCAACGATGTGCTCGCCGTCTACCAGGTGACCCGGGCGGCGGTGGAACGGGCCCGCCGCGGCGAAGGGCCGGCGTTCATCGAGAACTACACCTACCGCTGGCGCGGACACTCGAAGAGCGACCGCAACGTCTATCGCACCCCGGCGGAGATCGAGGCATGGAAGCAGCGCTGCCCCATCGCCCGCTTCAAGCAGCAGCTCATCGAAGCCGGCGTTTTGACCCCCGCCGAGGTGGACGCCATCGATGCCCAGGCGAAGGCGGCGATCGAACGCGCCGCCGAGGAGGCGCTGGCCTGCCCCGAGCC
>JANXAX010000277.1 GCA_025062175.1 Anaerolineae bacterium
CCTGCAAGCGGTATTGGAACATGCCCAGGGGCGTTACGATCAGGTCTGGTTTCTGGGGGATATTGTGGGCTATGGTCCACATCCCAACGAGTGTATCGAGGTGTTGGCCGGACTGCCCTGCTTAGGGGTCGCTGGCAATCACGATTGGGCCGTGTTGGGGAAGCTGGAACTGGATTATTTCAATCCCATCGCCGCGCACGTGTTGGAATGGACGCGCACTGTTCTCACCCCCTCTGGTGTGCGCTTCCTCGAAGCGCTCGGCGAGAGGATCATCCCCCGGGAGCATTTCACGTTGGTACATGGCAGCCCACGCCATCCCATCTGGGAATATGTGCTGAACAGAGTAGACGCCACCTTCGTTCTGAGCTATCTCACCACGCGTTATTGCTTCCTTGGCCATACGCACACGCCGGTGATCTTCCAAGCTGTTTCCAAGCCCGAGGGGCTCTGTCGTGAAATCCCTTTGCTCGCCGACGCCAGCACGCGCGCGCTGACACAAGAGCAGCTGCTTATCAACCCTGGCAGCGTGGGACAGCCACGCGATGGCGACCCCCGCGCCAGCTATATGATCCTCGACGACGAGCGGTATATCCTCGAACATTTCCGTGTGGAATATCCCATCGAGCGCACCCAGAAAGCCATGCTCGATCTCGACTTCCCGATGCCGCTCATCTATAGACTGAGTCTGGGGCGTTGAGGCGAAGACCGGAGGACCACCTCCGGTGGTCTTCCTCCATCTAAACGAATGGCGTCGCGCGCCGGGCCGATATCTTGGCCCAATTGCTCCCCACGCGAGGTACGCGCTGCAGAGAAAAAGAGGGCATATCAGCGTCTCAGCAGGTGGGAGACACGCAATGGCTGGGCGAGGAGTGTATCCACGCAGCGTTGTTGAGTCATGGCTTTAATACCGTCCAGTATGCTCCCGTCATTTCACTTCCAGATGGAAATGCGTGAAAAATCCTTGACAAAATAGAACTCATGAGGTATTATTATTCATGGAAATGTGAATAGAACATTGGGGGAGCTGGGTGAGCCCGGCTGAGAGGAGACCCGACTGATGTCTCGACCCCTTGAACCTGACCTGGGTAATACCAGCGTAGGGAACATACGAGTTTGGCGTATAAGCCGCCCACCGCACCAGGTCGGGCGGCTTTCTCGTTATGGAGGAGGTTGGGAAATGGAGATCGTGCGCTATTTGGTGGAAAACATCGGACCGCGTTGGGCTGGCCGCAGCGGTGCGGCACAGGCAGCCCAATATCTGGCGGAAAAATTCTCTCAATTGGGATTGCAGGTGGAAATCCAGGAATTCCCCTTTGTGGGCTGGGAAGTGGACGAGCCACCCGTGCTGGAAGTCCTCCAACCTGAGAAGGGTCGTGCCTCCGTTGCCTTGATGGAGTATTCTGGTTCCACACCCGCCGAGGGATTGGAAGGGGAGTTGCGTCCAGCCGGCCAGGCCGGGATCGTGCCCGGCTTCCTGGACTGGCCGCGCTACGCCATCGTGACCGACGATCACCGCGCGGCCGCCTATCTGATCGCCCATATCGGCCTGGGAGGCTGGTTCGCCCCGGCGATTCCCCTCGCCAACCCGGAGCCGTTCTATCCCTTCCCCATGGCGATCCTGTCGCAGGCGGACCATCAGCGCTTTGCGGATTGGCTCGAGGCGGGGGAACGCATCCGGGTGCGTTTTCGGGCGCGGGGACACTATGTGGAACACTTTACCGGTCACAATGTGGTTGCCACACTACCCGGCAAGACGGAACGCACTGTGGTGTTGTGCGCGCACCTGGACACCGCCTACGGCACCCCTGGAGCGAACAACAACGCGGGTGGGGTGCAAGCACTCTACGCCGTCGCACAACAGCTGCTGGCGATGCCTGAGCGTCGGCTGCGCTATTGTCTCCTGGCCTGCGATGCCACCGAGTGGCACTACTTGGGCTCCCGCTTCTTCATCCAGGAGGCACGCGCCCAGGGATGGAGCCAGCACATCCTGGCGGGCATCAACTTGGACACTGTTGCCTCGGGCGATCAACTCTATTTCTTGGCTTGGCCGCAAAGCATGCGCGACCGCGCCGAGCGGGTGGTCGCGCAACTGCAGCTGCGCGAACGCTTCCGCACCCTCGAATTCCTCGGCCCCCTAGCCGGTTCGGACCACTATTCCTTCATCCAAGCGGGGATACCGGCCTCGGAGATTCTCTTCTGGCCATGCCCGGTGTACAAGACACCGGAGGATGATATGCGATTCGTGGATGAAAAGCGGATCACTTGGGCTTCGGAAATTGCCTATACCCTAGCACGCACTTTTGAAGAGGAGGCGAAGTAATATGGCACAAGAACGGTTGGACTTGGGATTGGCGCGTTGGACCACGCGCGAGATCATCGTGATGGCGGTCATCTCCGTCGCACTCGGGCTGATCTTCATGGCGTATGGAGTGCTCTACCTTGCCCTGGTGCCGCTGCTCGGCCAGGTGGGCATCATGCTGCTGTTGGGATTTTACTACCTGACGGGCATCCTGGTGCCCTACATCGTGCGGCGTCCTGGCGCGGCGCTGGTGTCGTCGTTCCTGGCCGCTTTCACCGAGCTCCTGGCGGGCAGTCCGTTTGGCATCGCCGCCGTGTGGGCCGGTCTGGCACAAGGTGCCGGTGCAGAGGTTGCCTTCGCACTGCGCGGATGGCGGGATTACCGTTTGCCGGTCCTGATGGGCGCTGCGGTCCTGTCGGGCGTGTTCGGCTACGTCTATGAATACTTCCTGCTGAGCTACGCAGTGCTGGAACCCACTGTGCAGCTGGGGCTTTTCCTGGTGCGTATTCCCAGCGCCATCGTACTGGCTGGCTGGTTGGGCAAGGTGCTGGGTGATGGGCTGGCGCGCACCGGGGTGCTGCGCGGGTTGGCAATCACCCGTTCGGCATCGTGAGAGATGGACGCCGACCTGCATCCCGAACGCGGCATGTTTTTGCACCGCCTCAATCCAGTAGCCAAGCTGCTGGTCTTCTCATGCTTCATTCTCGCCGCGACCTTGTACCTGGATGTGGCGGTGCCACTCACCTTTCTCGTCCTCGCATGGCTGATGGGGTGGTTGGGGGCGCGCATTTCGCCGTTCGCATTGCTGCGTCGCCTGAGTCCGGTCCTGGCCGCGGCGGTCGGTCTGACCGTCTTCAACACACTTTTTTATGGTGGTCCGCGCGAACATCTTATTTTGACACTCGGGCCACTGTCCATCTGGCGCGAAGGATTGCAGATCGGAGGGAGCATCGGGTTGCGCATCCTGTGCGTCGCCTCTTATTCTGTTCTATACATGTGGACGACGGAGCCGAGCCGGCTGGTCGCTAGCCTGATGCAACAGGCACGTATGCCCTACCGCCTGGCCTATGCCGTGTTGGCGGCCTATCGCTTCTTGCCCATTCTGCAGCGCGAACTTGGGCACATCCAAGCTGCACAGCAGGTGCGCTCGGCTCACCGCAGGCAGCGCGGCAGTTGGCTGCGCCGTATCACCCATTATGGTATTCCACTCCTGGTGAGCGGCATCCGTCAGGCGGAGCGACTGGCTATTGCGATGGACGCGCGCGGGTTCGGGGCATTGCCTACACGTACTCACTACGTGCGTACGCACATGCGCCCCTTGGATTACATCTTCACGGCGACTGGCCTTGCGGCCTGTGCACTGGTTCTGTTCGCTTTGGGTGAATTAGGGCTGTTGCGCAGCTTTCTGGCCGGCGTAGCTGAGAGTTTGGCAGGAGCACCACAATGACAGGGTACGACATCCGGATCAACGCGTTGCGCTTCCGTTATGCCGATTCGCCCGCGGCCGTGCTCAATGGGGTCGACATGGAGATCCAGCCTGGCGAAATGGTGCTCCTGCTCGGTCCCAGCGGTTGTGGCAAAAGCACCTTGGCTCTGTGCCTTAACGGGCTGATCCCACACGAAATTCCGGGCGATTTCAGCGGCGAAATCTGGATCGGGCCGCATGTGACGTCGCGCCTGCCCTCCAGCCAATTGCGTCAGCGGGTGGGCGTCGTCTTTCAGGACCCGGAGACCCAGCTGGTCATGCCA
>JANXAX010000278.1 GCA_025062175.1 Anaerolineae bacterium
ACAACTTCCCCTTGCTGCGTACTATCCGGTTCGACATGGATCACGATGCGTCCCAACTCGGGCAGCTGACGACGCAATGCCTGCTCTGCTTGTTCAGCTATGACGTGGGCATCCGTCATAGAGGTCTCAGCGCTAATACTGCAGTGTAAGGTGACGATTAACTCCCCATCGCAGTGGTGAACTTGTACCTCGTGTGGCCAGCAGCGCACTTGGTTCTGCTCCTGCCACTCCACGAGCGCCTGCAGCACGCGAGCAGCCTCCTCAGCGCTAGCCTGACTCAGGCGTGCCGTGGCATGCTCGTTCACCGGTTCGATGTGTGTCACCACGTGGCCCACCTCCGGTCGCGCGCGCTGTAACGCTGCTTCGAAATCGCTGACCAGCGCATGGGCTTTCTCGACCGAGAGGTGATCGGGCACCTCCAGGTGCAGCTCCACCCCCACACGTGGCGTACTGGTTTCTTGGGTCGGCAGGGCATACTGCCGGATGCTGTGCGCCCCGACGCCATGTTGTGCCGCTAGCAGCCGCACGCTGGTGACCAGGTCCTCTTCGGCCGAGCGCACCGGCTCGACGTGCACCACGACATCGCTATGCGGTAAGATGCTGCGCACCGCTTCCTCCGTGGCGGTGGCAATGGCATGCGCGGCTTCGAAGCCGGCTTCGCGTCCGACCTGGACCGTCACGTCGGCAAACGTCTCCGGCCCGCTGCGGCGCAGGCGCATCCGTTCGACGTGCAGGACACCCGGCACAGCGCTCACCGCTTCCATCACCTGACCGTGAAGACCGCGCGGGATGCCGTCCACCAGACTCTCCACGGCGCGCTGCGCCAGCCGCCAGCTGACGACCATCACGATACCGGCAACTCCAATGGCGGCTACAGCATCCGCGTGTTGCAGCCACGGAAGCTGCAGCCACTCCGCGGCCCACACTAGCACCAGACCCAGGATGACCACCAGCGACGAATAGACATCAGTGGAAAAATGCAGCGCATCCGCTTCCAGTGCCTGGCTGTGATATTTGCGCGCCGCCTGTGACAATGCGCGCGACCGCGAGATGTCCACGACGATCGAGACGCCCATCACGATAAATGCCCATACACTCAGCTCGATCTCGTGATGTCCAAACAGCAAGCGCTGCACCGCTTCGTAGATAATCCAGACACACGTCCCCAGCAAAAGCAATGTCTCAAACAGGGCGGACAGGTTTTCCACCTTGCCATGTCCATAAGTATGTTCGCGGTCCGCCGGACGGTCGGAGACACGCACAGCCAAGAACGTAATGCCGGCGGCTATCAGGTCGAGCGCGGAATGTGCCGCTTCCGCCAAAATACCCAGGCTGCCAGTCATCAGTCCCACTGCCAGCTTCATCATAGTGAGAAAAACTGCCGCCACCACCGAGCTCAGCGCCACCAACCGTTTCTCGTGGCTCGCGTGCACACGTTGGTCCAGGCAGCTACTTGCAGATTCCGTTGGGGTTGTACGATCCATTACAAGACGACTCCCAGTTACTCCGGTATGGATACTCCCGAATCATATCATAAACCGCGGCAAGGGAGATAATAGAGCGCTGACACTCTCAAATTCAAGGGCGAGTTGGAGAGAGATGTTCAGGAGACAACGACAGGGGTCGCGTCTGGCGGATATGGTATCACGCATCCTGGGTAAACATATCTCGATGGTTTAGGTAGGGTATAAATTTATATAAAATATAGAGAATTGCTCCTGAACCCGTGTTGTAGTATAATGAGCCCGACACCATCGTGGCATGGTATATCTTTGCCGGCAGGTGGGGATGTTCCCGCGCCATTGCTTCGATGTTGGACTATAATGGTATGGGGATATACCGGGATAAAGAGGAGGAGTCGGCCATGCAGAATGTCGAAGAGCTCATCGAGAGGAGCAAACCATTTCTGAACTACCTGGTGCGGTGGCGGCAGAACTTACAGCCATTGGCGCTCAATACATTGGTGCGGAATGGCCGAAGCCCTGATCAGACGGCGTTGATGGCCGTGGATGTGATCAACGGCTTCTGTCGCACCGGGCCTTTGGCCAGTGTGCGGGTGGCAGGTATTGTGGCGCCCATTGTGCTCCTGTTTCAGAACGCTTATGCGCTGGGCATGCGCCACTTTATTTTTTTGCACGATGCCCACGACCCTGAGGCAGTCGAGTTCGGCAGCTATCCGGCGCACTGCGTGCGTGATAGTGAGGAGAGCGCGCCGGTACCGGAGCTGAAAGCGCTTCCCTTTTTCGACAAGCTTGTTACGATGATGCCCAAGAACTCGGTGAACGCAGCGGTGGGCACCGCGTTGAATACCTGGCTGGATGCCCATCCTGAGGTGAATACATTTATCGTCGTCGGCGATTGCACGGATATTTGTGTTTACATGCTTGCCATGCACTTGCGCACGCGCGCCAACGCGGCCAACCGTCTGGTGCGGGTGATCGTCCCGGCCAACGCGGTGGACACCTACGATCTCCCGGTGGAGACAGCGGCCCAGACGGGAGCACTGCCTCACGACGGAGAGCTGCTGCACCTCATATTCCTGTATCACATGCGGTTGAACGGCATCGAGGTGGTGGCAGCCATCGAATAACCGAGCCCGTGCTGCTCGTACTGGCTGTGGGTCGCGGACCAGACGGTTGATCTACAGCCGGTTTGAAGAGCGAAGATTCGCGGCTCACCGCAGAAATAACAGAAGCACGCAGGGTGTTTTCGCAATTATCTTTGCGTCCCCTGCGTGCTGATGTAGATTTGGGTTAGCAGCGGTCTGCGTTTGGGTTCCAGAGACCGCCGCAGAGTTCGAGGTAGTTGTGCCCGTGACGGGCGCGTGACGAAGGGTTACCAAGGCTGCCTAAGCCCGCATATGCCCTGTGGTGAACCTCTGTGACATCACCACCAGCGCGGCACAAACTTGATCGCATCGAAGGCGATCATGCGGGTGGCGTATAATTCACGCGTATTGTCGTACACCACCACAAACTCGTTCCCCGTGGCGGCGAAATAATACGTCCCCAAACTCACCCACTGATCGTGATATCGCCACTGGTTGACAATGCGATCATGGCGCTGACCGGCGTGAATGATGCGATAGCGCACGCGCGTGCTGGTGGCGAAATCGCGCGGGATGAAGGCGAACACCTCGTAGTAACCGGGTGCCGCTAGGCGCGGCACCCATTTACCGAAGTTGACCGGATGCGTGTAGCTGTTAAAGGTCCAATAGAGACTCCCTCCGATCCCTAGATAGGCGATACGACGAGAACCCAATGGCCCTCCCCAGATGAAACCGGGGTCCGTATTATCCACCATCACCTCTGCACCGACGGGCGGCGGGTAGGGAGGATAAGGGGGATAAGGTGGATAGGGCGGTACCGGGGTAGGAGGAACTGGAGGTGGCGGCGGTGCACCACCCACAGTCCACCACACGGCGATCAGCGCGAACTGCGAGCGCTCGTAGTAGTCCACCTGGATGCGATGCGTGCCGGCATTGAGTGCCCTGACACCACAGTGCACCGCCGCGGCCTGTTCGAACCACGAGTCGATCACCAGCGCGCCGTCCACATACAAACGCACGCCGTCGTCATGGCGAGCGCAGAAGGTGTAGGTACCGTTGTCAAACCACATCTCGCGCGTCCAGCGGATGGAGAAATCGTCAGCCGGCATGCCCGGTGCGGGTGGCCCCCAACCCCAATCAAAATTGATCTCTGGATCGATGCGCGTAAGCACAGGAGGTCCACCCAAGAAAGTGTTGTTGAAGTACTGGCCGTACCAGCCGGCCACAGGCGGTGGCAGCGGTGTGGGCACAGGCGGTGGCACTGGTGTCGGATACGGCCAGGGCCATGGCGGTACTGGCGTGGGCGCTGGCGGAAGGGGCGGCACCGGTGGTGGGGCACTGCCGGAGCTATAGGAGAAGACAATGATCGCCTCGCCGCGCTTCTGCAAATAAGCCACCTGAACCGTGTGGCGTCCAGCCGTGATGTAGCGTGTGGCGCAGAAGGTGCGCACGCTCTGCTCACGCCATTCATCCAGGATGAGCACGCCATCCACCCACA
>JANXAX010000279.1 GCA_025062175.1 Anaerolineae bacterium
CCACGAAAGTGGCATGCACCGGATGTGCCAGCGACGGGACATCCTTCGCTCTAAGCCGGTACACCGCTATCTCTTGGCTTTGCTCCTCCAACTGCAAATGCTCCAACCAACGCGGATGGGGTGGAGCACCACGCGTGAAGATATAAGTGGCACCCTCCACTCCGGCTGGAGGGAACAGCATCGTCTGAGGACCGTGAAACCACACTACGAACGGCGGATGATGGCGCATGTGCAGGTCCAGACGAAAACGATCCCAATCTCGAAAATGGGCGGCTGAGAGGGCAACCGGACCGGACAACTTGGCAGTGCGGAGATAATCGGCCACTTCACGGAATTCGGCCCCGTAAATGGAACGCGCTTCCGCATCCGCGGCCCAACGTACGAAGTAGTCGTAGCCGGTTAGCGCGGTGTGGAAGAGCAGATACAACCCGATGCCCATCATAAGCACTCGTGACGGGCGGCGGCCATACGCGGATGGAGGAATGCGTATGTCTGAAAGTCGAGGCGGCTTTCGGGTTTCGATCCAGGTCAGAAGCCAGCTGCCGGTAGTCACGAGACCCAGCGCCCAGAGGATCCATGTAGGGGGCAAGGCCCCCGCCGTGCGCAAATAATGGGGGCTTTCACCCGTGATGAAATCGGGCGTCAACATCACCAGCCACCAAATAAGAAGCAGTGCATACGGTGCTCCCTGGCGGCCCGGATGGCGCAATCGTGCGATTGCAGTGACGACTCCCACAAGAAAACAGAGAGCTCCTAAGGGATCGAGAACGGGACGTCCGGCGAGTCCATAGCGGCTCGAGTCAGGTCCGATAAAGCCGAACATGCCCAATGTGCGGATCACCGAGTTGAACAGCGGCTGCAGGTCACCGGCGAATGCCTGCGGCAGATTGAGCACCTGGTCGGACCGTCGGGTGAAGATGTCCGGATGAGTGATGTAGAAATGGGCCAGCGGTGCAAAGACCAGTCCCCACAACAGCATATAGAGTGCCATTCCATACCACTGCTGCCGCGTCACCCGGCCGCGCAAGGCCCAGTAGAGAAAGAATAGCAGGGGCACCAGTGGGAGGAAACGGCTGGAAAGATAGGTGTACATCCCCACCCCGAGCCAGAAGCCACCCAGTGCGAACCAGCCCATCTGACGGTAGATGCCCTGGGTGGGCGCGGCGGTGAAGCCTCGCCACAAAAAGTAGAGGGCCAACAGGGCCATGAGGGGCAACGTGACCGCTCGGAGTGCCAGGCGGCTGAGGAAAACCGCCCAGAAGGCCCCGCTGACTCCCCACGTGGCCACCAGGGCGATCATTGCACCCGGCAGGGATTGCGAGTGGGCGAAGAGCTGCCGTGTCATGGCATAGGTGAGCGCAACGGTCAGCAACCCTGCGGTCACGTTCACCCATCGCATCACATATGGTGCGATGCCAAACAGGTGGAAATAAAGCGCTTCCCAGTAAATAATGAGCGGCTCGATGCCGTTGTAGATGTCGAAGAAGATCTCCCGCCGGCCAGCCAACAACACTTCAATGGCGGTGACCCCGTTATAGGCTTCGTCGTGCGAGAGGCCCGGGGGAATCTGCTCTAGCAATGCCAGGCGCAGCAGGGCGCCCCATCCTACCGCGGCCGCCGCCATGGCTATCATAAACGCAGATCTGCCTGGCAAATGGCTTTTCGTAAGGCTTCCACTCATTTCAAAGGGCCTTTCGTTCTAGGCCCAGCATCGGCCGGAATTGAGACGTTTCCATCACAGGAAGCGAAGGTACTCCTGACGCTCGGGAAACCCATGCCCAAGGGCGGTTATGCGTTAGCCTCTGCAATGTGCTGGAGGGCTCGCCATTCCTCCGGGGTGTTCATATTGAGAAAGGAGCGCAGGAAAGGATCAAAACGTTCCAAGCGGTCCGGCTCGACAACGCACAAACGCACCTTTTCAAAGAAGTCGCACACCCGCAGTTTACCTCGGCGCAAGCACTCTTCAATCGGATCCAGACAACGTTTGCTGTAGACGGCATGCATGGTCTCCCATCTCCCAGATATGACCGGGACGACCACGTCATAGTCCCAGAAACGCGCCAGGCGGGCGAGATACTTCAGCAAACGCGTATTGAGGAAGGGCATATCGCAGGCGACGATAAGACAATGGGGATGCCGCGCGGCTATCAAGGCGCTGTAAACACCCCCTAAAGAACCTTTTCCGGGGTGGACATCCCCTACGATGCGATAATCTGTATAAGCGGCATACTTATCAGGTGTATTCGTCACAAGGATGAGATCGTCACTCAAGGGAGCGACACGCTCGAACACCCGCTGGATAACCGGCTTGCCCCCCACGGACAGGAACGCTTTGTCACGTCCCATCCGGCGGCTTTGCCCGCCCGCTAAGACTGCAACACTGACCCGCATCCGTTCAGCTTGAAAATAGAAAAGAAAGGTTACGATAACTACTCCAAAGGGGATCAACCTCTTCAAGCAGTTATCGTAACCTCATTAGGTAAACTGTACTGGAATCGGGGAAGACCCCTCTCGTTTCCTTTCCGAAGTGCTGGTGTTGCGCCTTGGGTCGTTCGGTTCTCACCCCGCCAGCGTATCAGGTCATCGGTTGTTACATGTTGTTCTTCAGATATTCTACCGCTTCACGTACTGTGGTGATCTTTTGGGCTTCCTCATCGGAAATCTCACCGCCGAATTCCTCTTCGAAGGCCATGATCAGCTCTACCAGATCGAGGGAGTCGGCCTCCAGATCCTCGCGGAAGCTGGCATCCATAGTGACCCGCGACTCATCAACACCCAGCTGCTCTACGATGATGGCTTTTACCTTTTCAAAGATTTCCTCTGTTGTCGCCATTTACGGATTGCCTCCCTCTTTGAGATAAACTTGGAAAGGTGCTTTTGCCATAATAGGTAGAGGTGATTTTATCAGCTCTTGAGCATCCTGTCAATGTTTCGGGTGCGAGGGTGGTGGATTCTGCGCAGGGGGAATTTGCCCGCGAGCGATCAAAGGGTCGGATGCGGAGAGCGGGCCTTCTAAGCGCACACCAGGCCATACCGAGAAGTGGTCAAATCGAGACCTTCGGTTTCGCCTGCGCGAACGGGAGAAGCGTGACCCCGCAGAAGGGCGCGCGGCGGCATGTTCGCCGGGTGTGCCTTCCATTGCTGGCCCTCTATGGATTGTTGGCTGCGTTTTCACGAGCAACCTCCCTGGGTTTATAATGGCTTGGTATGTACCTCACCCGCCTGGTGTTGATCAACTTCCGCAACTACACCCACCTGGAGCTGGAGCTGCCACCCGGCCCGATCGTGCTGCGCGGCGACAACGCTCAGGGGAAGACAAACCTGCTGGAAGCGGTCTTCTTCCTGGCCACCACGCGCGCCACCTTCACCCGCGCCGAGCGTCAAGTGATGAACTGGCATGCGCTCCAGGAGGAGCCCTTTCCCTACACGCGCCTGGAGGGCCGCGTACAGCGCGGCGGTCGCATCCTGCAGGTGGCCATCACCCTGCTCCCGAGCGAAGACGGCCAGACGCACAAGGAATTGCGCCTGAACGGCGTCAAGAAGCGTGCGTTGGACGTGGTCGGGCAGCTGAACGCGGTGCTCTTCCTGCCTGAGGACATCGCGCTGGTCACCGGCGCGCCGGCATTGCGCCGTCGTTACCTGGACATCACTCTGTGCCAGATCAACCCGGCCTATTGTCGCGCCCTGACGCTCTACAACCAGGTGTTGCTGCAGCGCAACGCCCTGCTCAAGCAGCTGGCAGAGCGGCGGCGCGGCGAGGAGCAGCTCGCCTATTGGGATGCGCAGCTGGCGGAACACGGCGCTGTGCTGATCGTCACCCGCTACGCAACCATCCATCGCCTGGACCAGCTGGCATGCCAACGCTATCGCATGCTGAGCGGCGACGACGAGCGCCTCCGCATCTGCTACGCCCCCAGCTTCGACCCCGAAAACCGCCCGGCGGTGGACTATCAGCGCCCGCTACACCTGGAGGAGCTCTGGCCGGAGCAGCCCACACCGCTGGCCATGTCCGAGGTCGCCGAGGCATTCCGCCGGCGGCTGGA
>JANXAX010000027.1:0-3223 GCA_025062175.1 Anaerolineae bacterium
GGCTGACCGAATTCCTCGGTTTACGCACCGGCGCCGCCTTGCTGCTCGCTGTGTTTTTCTTCCTACTGCTCAGCGTCGCAGGTCAGCCGATGCTTTATCGATTGGGGAGCATCCTCCTGGGTGCGCTGTTGGGGTATCTGCTCCCCGGCATGTGGCTGAGCGGCAAAATCCGCCGCCGCCAACAGGAGATTATCAAGGCGATGCCGGATGCGCTGGACTTGCTGACGATCTGTGTGGAAGCCGGGTTGGGTTTTGACGCGGCGATGGCCAAAGTAGCCGAAAAGTGGGATAACGAGCTGAGCCGTGCCTTCGGCCGGGTGATCCAGGAGATCCGCTTGGGCAAACCACGCCGCGAGGCGTTGCGGGAAATGGACCGCACCACCGGTGTGCCCGATATCACCAGCTTCGTCGCGGCAATTATCCAGGCAGACCAACTGGGCGTCAGCATGGCCAAGGTGATGCGCATCCAGTCCGAGCAGATGCGCATTCGACGCCGTCAGCGCGCCGAGGAAAAAGCACACCAAGCGCCAGTCAAGATGCTATTCCCGCTCGTTTTCCTGATCTTCCCGGCCATCTATGTCGTGTTGCTAGGACCAGCGACGCTGGTTGTCAAGGAATCGGGGCTACTAGGCGGTATGTAATCCAATAGACTGGTCCGGTACTATCGAACCAAGAATGCTGATACGACTTTGATGGGGGACACGACGGTCGGAGTTGTGAGCAATAGCAACTTACGCAGATCCACCGTTTCGCGTGCAGCAGAGGTCAACGCGCAGACATAGACGGTCGTCTCTCTGACCGAGCCCGGTGCAGCTGGGAATTGTAAATGAATGATGAGTTGGCGCGCATTTCTACATCAGGCCGGTCAGGAACTGCTGAATCTGGTGTTTCCTCCGCGTTGCGTGATCTGTCGCTCCGCAGGTGCTTGGTTATGTGATCCGTGCCTGGAACAATTTTCTTGTCTCGATAAAGGGGTATGTCAACGATGCGGTGCCCCCCTCGCTGGGACAGTCTCCCTTTGCCATTCCTGTGCTCAGAATCCACCCGCAATTGACGGGGTGCGCTCGGCCGTGCTGTTTGAGGGAAATGCGCGGCAGGCCGTGCACCAGCTCAAATATGCCGGTTATGCCGTGTTAGCGGCGCCATTGGCGCGGCTGATGGCACGGTGCTGGTCCACCAAGCCTTTGCCGGTGGATGTATGGGCGGCGGTGCCCTTGCATGTTGCTCGCCAACGTGAAAGAGGGTATAATCAATCCTACCTGCTAGGATGTGAGTTCGCTCGCCTGGTAGGTCTACCAGAAATGAGTGGGACGCTACGGCGCGTGCGTGCGACACGGGCTCAGGTTGGGCTGAGCGTCTCGGAACGACGTGCCAACGTGGAGGGAGCGTTTGCCTACGATCCCCCACGTGGCAAGCAGGGGGTGCAGGGGCAGCGTGTGCTCCTGATTGATGATGTATGCACCACAGTAGCCACCCTCGAAGCATGTGCGATTGCGTTGAAGAGAGCCGGCGCCATCGGCGTTTGGGGCTTCACCCTAGCACGCGCAGCGCCGGCATCTGATCTTTGACTGCCCTTATAATATAGGTGCAGTCAGTGCAACTAGCATAAAGGAGGGTTAGGGGTATGGCGGTACCAGTTGTGCTTAAAAGTAGAAACATGGAAATTCCGGAGGCCTTGCGCACCTACATCGAAAAACGTGCCAGCAAGTTAGACCGTTATCTGCCCGATATCACCGAAGTGCGCATCGATCTGTCGGTACAGAAGACGCGCAGCAGCCAGGACCGCCAGGTGGCGCAAATAACCGTGCGGAGCAACGGAGTTATCCTGCGGGCTGAGGAACGCGCAGATGAGATGTCCGTAGCCATTGATGCAGTTCTCGAGAAAATGTATCGCCAGATCGCGCGCTACAAGGGCAAGCGTCTGAACCGCTGGCAGGGACAAGGCCCAGGACGCGTCGATTCCGAGATGCCTCCGCTGGCCGAAGAAGTGTTAGAAGAGCTGGCCGAAGAGGAGGAACGACGTATCGTGCGTGTCAAGCGTTTCTTTGTATCGCCTATGACGGAAGAGGAAGCCATTGAGCAAATGGAGTTGCTAGGCCACGATTTCTTCATTTTTTATAACCCCAACCAAGGTATGCTCAAAGTCCTTTACCGACGTCGGGATGGTAACTATGGTTTACTAGAACCCCAGCTGGGTTAGATCAAAGATCCACCACTGTGTGACACAAGGGTGCACCATAATGCACCCTTGTGTTTTTAATCTGATCTCCGATGTCCACATCGGTTAGACAGTTTCTCAAGACTTGCAACGTCCCCGAGCTTTAGTTCCGGGCACAAACACATACCATCTCGCTTCCGGAGATCCTAGCACAACCGTGCGAGCCATTCTGTGGATCGGTCCTGAACAGACCAGCTAATAAAACTCGCCTGGTGCGTTTACCACCTGACTCGATGGAGTGATAACTTGCTGCACGGTGATATATTGTGACTTGTCCATCGAGCATCGCCCCGTAGGGGGACTTTCTGCAGATAGAGCTCCGCAGATTCTTCGACTGGAGCTCCGGTTGACCACGCCAATCTCCAACAATGGGGCTGCCTAGAGGTTCTCTTTCCTTACAAGATATAGGTACGCGCACGAATATTGTGCTTGACGATGCGCTTATCGAGCGCGCACGCCAGTTGACCGGTCTCAAGGCGCTGATCTTGTGGTACGAACAGGCAAAGGTGCGCCAGCTGCGCGGCAAACTGAGGTGGGAAGGCGACCTGCACGCGCAGCGCCTCTTCCGCCTGGAGAACTGAGCGATGCTCGTCGTGGATAGCACCGTCTGGGTGGACTACCTCAACGGGGTGGTCAACCCCCAGACGGATTATCTCGGCCACATCTCCTGGACCACGGGGCTTGAGGAGAATGTCCGACGACTTCAAACGGCACGGCTTTGACCCGGAACGCACAATGCGGTATTACCTCCGCGTTTGTCGCGCCTCACCTTGGCGGTGATATCGCTCTATGTACGGCTCATTGAGCTGGGGGAAACAGGTCATCCACAAAGGGTGGCCTCAGCTGGTGGATCGAGCCGACCGCCAGGATACACCATCTTTCGAACCAGTCCACGCTTTGTCGAAAGGCAGTTCTGTCTATCTGTGTCCGCTGGTCACCTATCAGCGCCAGCAAACTGTCGGGGGCTAGGCATAAAGCCCAAGGGACGAGCGTATCAGAGACTAT